>JACZST010000151.1 GCA_022574065.1 Acidobacteriota bacterium | reverse complement strand
TAGTCTCTGCTCGGGCAAGGGGTCGGTCGGCCGGCGGCGGTAAAGCGATATCGGCGTCACCGACCCATAGTCCAGCTTCTCGACCGAGGTGGGCGTCGTCTCGACCCCGGCGGCAACGTGGAGAGCCTCGATTCCCAGCCGCTCCCCGAACGCGATCTCGGGTCCGGTGTGGTCGAAAAAGCCTTGAAGGGGGAGAACGTTGCCGCCCGCTCCCTGCAAAAACAGGCATATCGCTCCACTCACCTTCTCCACCAGATCGCGCATCGGTCCCGGAAAATCGGGATTGACCGCGAGGTCTTCCGGCCCCACGACCACGGGATGACACGCATAGTTGACAACGATTGCGAACGGGCTGCCATCGGGTCGATCCATGCGAAGTACTCCAACCTCCCGATCGCAGATACCCTTCGGATTCCATCCCAGGATGGTGCGGCCGTCCGGGGTCCGCTCTCGCCGGTTCACCGCCAAATCACAAGAACCGACTCCGCCACCCGCTCGCACCGGCTCCATCTTCTCAACGGCTGCCTCGGCCGATTGCACCACGAGTGCCGGCAGCTCTTCGATGTATCGGAGCTCGTTGTCGGAGTGGCCGCGCTGATCGCCGCCAATCTTCACACCGCCGGTGTGCGTGTGGGGGCCGGCATGAGTGTGACTGACGTTGATGAGGACGTTGTCGGGTTTGCTGTCCACCGCCGCAGCGACCGCGTTCCGCATGACGGCGGCATCCCCGGGCCGGACGATCGGAAGGTCGAGGGCCATTAGCGTGACTCGGGTGTCCCCATCGTCGATGACGAGGGCGGTTGCGGTGAGCCCCGCTCGCACCTCGGTGGCGGCCTGCCAGCGTCGCGAGTATCCAACGAGGTCAATCGGGACCGCGGGAGTTATATCTGTTCGACCGACACCAGCATTGAGGTACTCGGGCATAGCTCCTCCGGAAGCTCACACCACGATTGTGGCAGAATCGTTTCCAGCGCGACGAAAGGACTCCATGGCCTCTCCCACCGGCCTGCGCATCGGGCAGCTATCCGTCTACTTCGGCCTGTTCGATACCGCCATGCCTCCCGAGTTCCGGCAGGATCGAACTGCGTACGCCGAAGCTATCGGGCAGCACCTGGAGAACTTCGGATCGGTGACCTATCCGGGAGTAGTCGACTCGGACGAGTCAGGGCGTCGTGCTGCGAAGCAGTTCACCGCCGCAGAAGTGGATGTGATCGTGTTCGCCCCGACGATGGCTGCCCCGCCCAGTTACGGATGGGAGGCGATCCGGGACCTGCCCCGGGTGCCGATTCTCGCCGTCGGGGCACAGGAGTTGGACACGGTCCCCGACGATTACACCACCGAGGAAGCAACCCGCCGCAGCCTGCTCGTTGGGCTCGTCATGTTCACGAACGTGCTCGTGCGCGAGGGCCGCGACTTCACGACGGTGATTGGGTGGCTGGGCTCCTCCGGGTTCGAGGCACCGCTGGCCGGCTTGCTGCGGGCCGCAGCCGCAGCCGGCCGGGTCCGCGGGTCACGTCTCCTGGCGATAGGGAAGCCGATCGCCGGATACCTCGACGTGGAGGCGTCACCAGCCGCCTTGGAAAGCCTGGGAGTGGAGATCGTCGATGTGGGCAGCGCCGAGCTGAGCGCTGCCTTCGCAGCCGTAGACGCAGCGGCAGTGGAAGAGTCAGTCACCGACCTGCGCGACCGGTACGACGCTTCGGCAGTAACTGACGAGACCCTGGCCCGGTCCGCCCGCCTTGCCCTCGCACTGGATCGGCTGTGCGCCGAGCACGAGGTCGCGGCCGGAACCGTGAACTGCCACAGCGATGTCCTGCGATGGAATCCCGACGTGGGGATCACTGCCTGCCTGGGAGTTTCCCGCTGCAGCGAAGGCGGTACGCCCTTCTCGTGCACCGGAGACGTGCCTACGGCTATCGCCCTCCTCATAGGTAAGCATGTGGCCGGCGCAGCCCTCTACTGCGAGCTCTACCAGCTCGACTTCCCGGGGAACTGGGTACTCGTCGCCAACGGAGGCGAAGGCGACCTGGCGATCCGGGCCCAGGAGTCGCCGGTCCGGCTCCTTCCCGAGGACCACTACATGGGAGACCACGGCCCGGGCACGGCGGTTGCGTTTGAGCTCGCAAAGGGACCGGCCACATTGATCAGCATGTCCCCCGCGGAGACGACCGGTGGGTGGGTCCTGGTGGGTGCCGAAGGCGAGATCCTCGATTCCAAGCACCACAGGATGGAGGGCCCCAACGGCATGTTCCGCTTCGGCTCGGGCCCCGTCGAGGAGAGCTTTACCCGGTGGTGCGAGGCTGGCGCCACCCATCACGCGGCAGTGCTGCCGGGCCGTCACGGCGACATCTTACGGCTGACTGCCCGGATGCTCGGCATCGCCTACACCCCGGTCTAGTCCTATGAGACCCGCCTGAAACCGATGCGCAGGAAACGGGCAATGGCTGCGACCTGATCGGCGAAGCGCCCGGGGCCGGCGGCGCTGTGGTGGTTGACCCCGGCCTCGACCCAGCGCTGCCAGACCTTCTCCACTGGCTCCTCCCCGGAGAAGCGGAAGGCCCCTCCCACGCTTGGACTGTCGGGGAATGAGCGCGCCGTTACATCGCCTTCGGCGGCGATGAGGCGGAACCCGCTCGGCTCGGTGTGATGGGGCGTGAACCCCACCAGGGTGGCGGGCCCGGATGGAAGCTCAAACCACGCACTTGCTCCGGTCATCGCATCCGAAGCGAACCACGGATTCAATTGCAGCCGGGGCCGGGTGCCGTCGGTACACCAGTTGAGGTCGTGCTCTCCCGAGTTGGCGAGAACGACCTCGCCGGTGTCGAAGTCGATGGCCTCGACTTCGTGATAGAGAGCGGCCCCGCTCAGGCGCTTGACGACCAGCATCGCTACCGCAGTGACCACATCGCCCGCGCAGGTCCAGGGAATGCCGCGCGTGGTCTCCCGACCCAGACCGAAGCACGGAGTGATGCCGGGCTCGTCGCCAAACCGGATCTCCTGCACATGGCAGTTCATTGCGCCGGCATCGAAGGCTTGTTCCCGGTCCAGCCTCTCCAACGCCGCCGCCAGCCGCAGCGACCGCGTTCGTACATCGGCGTCCTCGACTTCTACGTCGAAGGCAGCCGCAACCTCGGCCTCCAAACCGTCGATGTCGGTGGCCTCCCGGTAGAGGTTGCGGATCTCGGCCGGGTGGACCGAAACCAACTCGATGCCGGTCGCTCGGTTGAGATGGTCGCCGTCTACGTCGACGCAGGCGTACCCGGCGATGGGCACTCCCACCCGGGCGATGCGGGCCCTGCCGACGGCCCGGGCTACCGCTCCCGCCCGTACCGCCCGCACCACGTCATCGAGGGTGGTACCGTCGTCCTGGGCGCCCACGATGAGTTCGTATGGTCGTCCCTGGCGCCCCAGCACGTTGGTCAGCATGGGGGTGCCGACCGTCGCTCCCATGCGGGTGATGTCCCACGCATCGAACTCCGGCCGCAGCGTCGTTCCTCTCTGAGCGGCCCACACAACTACCGGGAGTTCGAGGAGCCGGTCCAGAGCGGCCGTTGTGTAGGTGGGTGGAACCGCCATCGACTGCACGACCAGCACAACATCCGCACCGGAGTCCTCGATCTCACGGGCCGCCGCCTCTCCCGTCTCGCTCGAATCGATCAAGCCCTGCCACACCACGCTCGCGCCGGCATCGCCGAGCGCGGCGACCACGTCCGCCAGCATGCCCTCGCGCTCGGTGCGGAAGGTCGCGCCGCCCGCACTCGCCTCCCAGAACGTCCAGTAAGGCAACAGCACGGCTGTGGCGGAATGCGCTCGCATACGGTCGTATGTCATTTCCTCGATCTCCGCGTCCCCGGCAGACTATCGCCGACCCCGGCAACCTCGGCCCCGCCTCTCAGCGCGTCAAGCCCAGAGACTATAGTGCGACCTGGAAACGTTGCCGGTGCGGTGAGCAAGAGGGAGCGAGGAGGCAGCCCATGACGACAGAAACCAGAATCGAGTTCTCCGACATCCTCGGCCGACGGGTGCGGCTCGGCTCGTGGGAAGACCAGAAAATCTCCACCTACCGGAAGATCAAAGAGGCCGTGACAGTAGGCAACTGGGACCACGCCGCCGACCTCGCCGACCACTTCACCGACGAAGCCAACGTGTGCTTCATCCTGTACCGGCAATGGATCAACGACCTCAACGGCTTCGTCAAGGAGAAGGGTGTACCGGCGGACGAGATCGAGGCCATCAACGCCGACATCGTGGAGAAGATCGCGCTGCCCGACGGGTCCCCATGGATACCGCACAAGCACTGGGACCTGTACAAGCAGCAGCAGCGGACTCTCCTTGCCCACATCTATCGCGAAGAGGTGGATGGCGCCATCGAAGCGCTCGGCACCATGAAAGAGACTTGGCGTCAGACCCACGATCGGGACGTTGATCACACCTACGGCCTCATGTCTGAGATCCAGGAGCGGTTCGGCGGCCAGGGCATCGTCGACATGTATCAGAAGCTGCTGCTTCCGTTGTTTGCGTGGCGTTATGAGAAATTCGATATTGACAAGCATCCCTGGGACGAAGGGCTTGAGACTCTGATGCTGGTGGCGTGTGAGGCGATGCGTGGCCACCTGGTGGGTCCCGAGCGAACCGGGGATTTCGAGCTCATCGAGACCGAAGACCGTTTCATCATCCGCTTCGACCCCTGCGGGTCGGGCCAGCGCATCATCCGCGGAGACTGGATCGAGAACACCCCGGCCCGGATGGAACCCCCGTACAACTGGGGGGTGTCCCAGGAGGAGGCATCCTGGAACCACTACCAGAAAGGGGTGTGTCTCTACTGTGCTCACTGCATTGTGCTGATGGAGGAGATGCCGATAGATCGCTTCGGCTATCCCGTCCGTGTCATCGACCCTCCGGTGTACCCCGACACCGATCGCGACCCCGACAAGCGGCAGAAGTGCCAATGGCAGATGTTCAAAGACCCCACCCAGATCCCCGAGGAGTACTACGAGCGGGTGGGCGCATATTTCGATGAAGATGCGAATGAGTTCGACAACCGGTACTGGGCGAACCCGATCCTTCAGCGGATTCGACAGGCGTTCCGCGAAGAGGTCAAGCGGCTGCCCTTCCGCAGTGCTCTCGAAGTGGGCTGCGGGACCGGGCTCGACTTGGTTCACTTCGGAACGATCTACCCGGAGCGAAGCCTCCTCGGCATCGACGTATCACCCGAGATGGTC
>JACZST010000150.1 GCA_022574065.1 Acidobacteriota bacterium | reverse complement strand
CCTCGTCGATGGCCAGGAACTGGATGTTGCCGTTTTCCAGTAGGTGGATCTCGTAGGTGCCGCCTTGGTCGGGTTGGGGACATCGAGAGCTGGTCGTCGTTATGAAGACCTGCGTCCCGTCAAACCTGGTCGTACGAACGTCCGACGCCCGGTCCACGACCAAGTCTGGGTTCGTCGAGCCGTTTATGGTCCCATCCTCGAGGAAATACAGGTACTGGTCTTCACCGATCCCTTGGCTCACGTAGATCCTCCCGGCGATGTCGTCAAAGGACGTGATCGGGCCAGAGGTAGTAGGTGAGGCGGCAACGACGTCGTCCCCGCCGTCGCCGCTCAGGGTCAAGATCGCTGCCGCCGCTCCGATCACCAACACAACCACAGCAGCGGCCGCGACCAGGCCAAAACGCCTTCTCGACCCCTCAACCGCGACTACCTCGCCCGGCCCAGATCCTGTCGGCACCTCGATCGGTGGTCGATCCTCCACCCCGGCACCTGTCTTATCGGTCTTCTTCACGATCCCGCTCCTTTCCTTCACGGAGGAAACGAAGGCATCCATGGCGCCGGGAGCGGCCAGCAACCTGTCTTCATCTGGCACGGGGTTGGCCCGTTCGAGTCGCTCGATAGCACTCATGCGACGCCTCCTTCCTCTGCAATCGGGTGGGTCGTGCTGCCGTATTCGTCGCCGCCGCTCAACGCATGTTCCAAGCGACGCAGCGCCCGCTGATATCGCTTGTTCACGGCGGCGACTGAAATCCCGAGAAGGTTGGAGACCTCTTCACGCGGAATGTCATCCCACACGATGAGTGCCACCAGCTCCTGGTCCCTGGGGTTGAGGCGGGTGAGGGCGTCGATGACTTCCTGGTTGTACGCATTTCTCAACACCACGGTCTCCGCACTCGGTGCTGGAGCCTCGGCCAGCGACCCGACGCGGTCGGTCATTCTCTGCCGCCGCTTTCGCCCGCGCTGCTGATTGGACAGCACCCGCCTGGCGACACCAAACAACCAGTACAGACCCGCCTCACCGTCTGGCACATCACTGAACTTGCGCCACGCGATGGAAAACACCTCCGAGGCGGCCTCGTGGGCGTCGGCATGGGTGCTCCGGCGCAAGCAGTAGGCGAGGACCGGCCTGGCGTGATGACGAACAAACATGTCGAACCCTCGCTCATCCCCGCTGCGATCTTGTTGGCGTAGCTCCATCTCTCTCCCGACGTGCTCCCTCACTAGGGGAATGTCCGGCACTCACCGTCAAGGGACAGTCCCCGCGGGCACCGTAGCGGACACTTCCCCAGTGAACCGCGCCCGCGGTTCAACGACAAGTGGGTCGTTTGGGGGGCTGCTCAGGCAGCCCCCCACCGTATGGGAAACAGGGCGCACCCGGGCCGCGAAGGGTGGCATTATTTGGCATCCAAAGACTCTCCGCGTAGGAGGCGGGCCGCGTCGTGGGCGTCGAGTGTCGTCCCTGTGGGGAAGAGGACGTAGTTCCGTTTGATCGGCCCGGTTGGGAAGTAGCGGAGGGAGGTGGCGGATCCGCGGCTCAGCAGGTCGTCGTGGACCTCGGCCGGAACTTTGAAGGCGAGGCCAACCGGCCTCAGCGAGGCAACGATGGTGCCGTCGCGGTAGGCAGCAGCGCCGGCGAAGAAATGACGACACTCGAGAGCACCGACTGCGGCATCGGCCCTGAACCACTGGTCGGCGAGTTCTTGCAGATCGGTCAGGTATGGCTCAGCCATGTTCCGGCATCCTATGTGTTCCCAGTTCCCAGTTCCCAGTTCCCAGTCGCTGCCAACTCGAACTCGGGACCTGCGACTTGCGACTTGCGACTTGCGACTCACTCTTTTCTTACCCACCAAACCGTGCCTAAGACGATTTTGTCATTTACCCAACCCTCGACTCGAGGTCGAGGGTTGGGTCTGAAACCACCACCGTTGAGGCATCCGGCGAAGTCTCACCCATCGCCTGAGGGTCGCCAGACGGCGCCACCGGTTTCGCGTCACCCCTTCCCGGTACCCTGGCGGCGTGGACGCATTCGACGGCTTCTCCGCCCCCACCAGGGCCTGGTTCTCGGCGACCTTCGCCGAGCCGACCGCGGCGCAATACGACGGCTGGCCCGCGATCGCCTCCGGTCGGCACACCTTGATCCACGCCCCCACCGGCTCCGGCAAGACGCTGGCCGCCTTCCTGTGGGCGCTGGATCGCCTGGCCACCGCACCCACCCCGCCGGAACGGGAGCGGTGCCGGGTGCTCTACATCTCTCCCCTCAAGGCATTGGCCCACGACGTCGACCGAAACCTGCGAGCCCCGCTGACCGGCATCCGCCTTGCAGCCACGCAGCTCGGCATCGACCTGCCTCAGATCTCCACCGGTATGCGAACCGGTGACACACCGCAGCGCGACCGGCAGGCGATGCTCCGCCACCCGCCCGACATTCTGATCACCACCCCCGAGAGCCTCTACTTGATGCTCACCTCGCGAGCGAGAGAGATCCTGCGACCGGTGAAGTGGGTGATCATCGATGAGATCCATTCGATCGCCGGAACCAAGCGTGGGTCTCACCTTGCGCTGAGCCTGGAACGGCTCGCCGCCATCACCGACCACGAGCCACAACGGATCGGTCTCTCCGCCACCCAACGACCCCTCGAGGACATCGCTGCCTTTCTCGGAGGCGGCGAGCCGCACGAAGACGGATGGATCCCGCGACCCGTCACCATCGTCGACGCCCCGAGAGACAAGGCACTCGAGGTCGAGATCGTGGTCCCGGTGGCGGACATGACCCGGCCCGAGCTGACCACAAGCCCCGACGTCGATGGCCTCGACGAGCCGGTTCGGAAGTCGATCTGGCCCGCCGTCTACCCAGAGCTCCTCGACCTGCTGCTGGGCCATCGGTCGACGATCTTCTTCGTCAACTCGCGCGGCCTCGCCGAACGGCTCGCCTCGGAGCTCAACCGCCTCGCCGGCGACGAAGTCGTTCGCTCCCATCACGGATCGGTGTCGCGAGAACAGCGCATCGACATCGAAGACCGACTCAAGCGGGGCGAGTTACGCGGTGTCGTCGCCACCTCGACGCTCGAGCTCGGGATCGACATGGCCTCGGTCGACCTCGTCGTGCTCGTCGAGTCCCCATCATCGGTGTCCAGTGGCCTGCAACGCGTCGGCAGGGCGGGGCACCAGGTTGGCGCTCCCTCGGTGGCCAAGGTATTCCCCAAGCACCGCGGCGATCTGCTGGAGGCCGCCGTCGTGGTCGAGCGCATGTATGCGGGCGCCATCGAGGAGACCAAGATTCCGCAGAACCCGCTCGATGTGCTGGCGCAGCAGATCGTGGCCATCGCCGCCGACCAGACCATCGACGTCGACGACCTGTACGACCTGGTGCGCCGCGCCATGCCGTACCGGGAGCTGGGCCGGGGAGTCTTCGATTCCGTTCTCGACATGCTCGCCGGCCGGTACCCATCTGATGAGTTCGCCGAGCTTCGCCCCCGCATCATTTGGGACCGTGTCGCCGGAACGATCGAGGGCCGCCGCAACGCCAGGCTGCTCGCCGTCACCAACCCCGGCACCATCCCCGACCGCGGCCTGTACCGCGTCGTGCTGCCTGACGGTGGCCGGGTGGGTGAGCTCGACGAGGAGATGGTGTACGAGTCGCGAACCGGAGACACCTTCGTGCTCGGATCCTCGGCGTGGCGCATCGACGAGATCACCCGCGACCAGGTGGTCGTCTCCCCCGCACCGGCCCAAGCAACGGCAAGGCTCCCCTTCTGGCACGGCGACGCTCCGGGAAGGCCCCTCGAGCTAGGCCGAGCAGTCGGTGCCTTCACCAGACGCATCGGAGCACTAGACAACGACACTGCGGTCCAGACCCTGGAGAAGGAGTACCGCCTCGACCCGTGGGCGGCACGCAACCTTGCTGCGTTCATCGCAGAGGAACGGGAGGCGACCGGCACCCTTCCCACAGACAAGACCATCGTCGTCGAGCGCTTCCGCGACGAGATCGGCGACTGGCGGGTAGCGGTGCTCACACCTTTCGGCGCCAGGATCCATGCCCCGTGGGCGCTGGCCGCACGCCACCGCTACCGGGAGTTGCATGGCAGCGACGTCGACCTCATCTGGGCCGACGACGGCATCTTGTTCCGGTTCCCCGACGTCGACGAACCACCCGATACCGCCGAGCTGCTCATCGATCCCGAAGAGATGGAAGAGACGCTGATCGCCGAGGTGGCCGATTCGGCGCTGTTCGCTTCCCGCTTCCGCGAGGCGGCAGCGCGCTCCCTGTTACTCCCCAAGCGGCGCCCCGGCGGCAGAACTCCTCTGTGGCAGCAGCGAAGGAGAGCGGCCAGTCTCCTCGAGGTCGCCAGCAAGCACGGCACCTTCCCTGTCATCCTCGAGACCTACCGCGAGGTCCTTCAGGACCACTTCGACCTCCCCGCGCTCATCGAGGTCCTGTCGGACATCGCAAAACGCAGGACGCGGGTGACCCAGGTCGACCTCACCGGCCCCAGCCCGTTCGCCATGTCGCTCAGCTTCGACTTCGTCGCCGCCTTCATGTACGAGTACGACGCCCCGACCGCCGAGCGGCGAGCCATGGCGCTCACCCTGGATCGGTCCCTGCTCGCCGAGCTGTTGGGGGAGCCGGCGTTCCGGGACCTGCTCGACGCCGACGTCATCACCGGTGTCGAATCTGAGTTGCAGCACCACACACCGGAACGTAAGGCGGCATCGGCGGATCAGGTGCATGACCTGTTGCGCGACATCGGGCCCGTCACGTACGAAGAACTGACCGAGCGTGTGACCACCCCTGCGAACCTCGACGACTGGCTGGAAGCCCTCGGGGGGCGGGCGATGATCGTCGGAATCGGTGGCGTCCTCCACCATGCGGCCGTCGAGGACGCGGCTCGCCTGCGCGACGCGATCGGGGTCGCCCTCCCTACGGGGTTGGCGCAGACGTTCCTCGAACCGGTTGCAGATGCGACCGGCGATGTCGTTGCCCGCTATGCCAGAACACACGGGCCGTTCACCACGACCGACGCCGCACAGTCCCTCGGCCTCCCGGGAGGAGTCATCGCCGATGTCCTTCGGCGGCTCGAGGGCGAAGGGCGGGTTGCCGGGGGCGCCTACCGCCCCGGGGGCAAGGAGCACGAGTGGGTCGATATCGAGGTGCTGCGCCGGATCAAGAGGCGCAGCCTCGCCATCCTCCGCGCCGACGTCGAGGCGGTGGAAACCGATGCCCTTGGG
>JACZST010000149.1 GCA_022574065.1 Acidobacteriota bacterium | reverse complement strand
GATTCCGATACACCCGCAGCTGCCGCCGCCCGTTGGCCGGACCGGAGCCATGGGGAACAGCCGCTGATCATTGCCATCGCCGGCGGATCGGGCTCAGGGAAGACGACCATCGCCGAGAGCGTGGTTGAGATCGTCGGCCCGAAGCACGTCGCACTGATCGCTCACGACGCCTACTACCGGGACCAGAGCGCTCTCTCGCTCGAAGAGCGGGCTCAGATCAACTACGACCACCCGGATTCGCTCGAGACCGAGCTGCTCGCCGACCATTTGCGGCGGCTCCGCGCCGGGGAGTCCGTGGAGCGCCCGGTGTACGACTTCTCCACCCACACCCGATCAGTTGATACGGTGACGGTCAGGCCGGAGTCCGTGATCCTCGTCGAAGGGATCCTCGTTCTCGCCGAACCGGAGCTGCGCGAGCTGATGGATCTGCGGGTGTACGTCGATACCGATGCCGATCTGCGACTGTTGCGCCGGCTGCAGCGTGACACCATCGAACGCAAGCGCACGGTCGATTCGGTGCTCCAGCAGTACGAGGCAACGGTACGCCCGATGCATATCCAATTCGTCGAGCCGTCGAAGCGGTACGCCGACATCATCGTGCCCGAGGGCTACAACCCGAATGCCATCGGAACCGTCAGTTCGATGATCCGCAACTACCTGGCAGAACGCTCTGAGCCCTGAGCGCTCCCCGGGAACGGCTCCCGTGATCCCGACTCGCTTAGCGAGAAAAGTAGCGCGAGGTCACGGGTTCTGGCCATCCCTGGATGTCGGGCAGACACACTCAGCGCTACGGCACGTACACGTTCACGTTCAAGGGTGTTTCGGAGGAGTGGCAGCTGTTCGGGGCCAGCGTATAGCGCCGAGTACGAGCGGTGAGGGCCGAGCATCTCGGAGGTGCTCGGCGATCACTCGGTGAGATGGACCGGTCTCCCCTCGATTCGAGCAGACCAGGTGGTTGAGTCTCTGGTAATGCCGGGGTAGTTGTAGACGACCTTCCACCAACAGTCGGCGGCGCAGACATAGTCGGTGGGGAGGGAGATCTTGATGGTGACCAGCCAGTTGTTGAACGCGCCGCCAGTGGTGGCAATGATGCAGCTTGCTTCGCTGCCCGATGTGGTCGCGCCGGTCTCGTCTTCCACGGCCTCCCACTCGCATGGGGGGGCGGTGCCGGAGGGATCCTGGATCTCCACCGAATGGTTGCCACCGGCGTCGCCCGGGTCGAACATCTCGATGACGAGGTTCTTCCCGGCGTGGATCTCGAGCACCTCGGCGAGGTGAAACACCGTAGGGCCGGTCGAGCCGTCGACGTTGGCGTAGATCGACATGGTGCCGAGGCCATAGACCCTGGGGTCGGGACCGCCCGATGTGAAGGCGCGAATCGACCAACGATTCAGGGCCATGTCGTCGGCGGCGCCGGGGTCGGTGACCATGATCCGGAGCGGGAAGATGCCAGCCTCAGCGATCACGACCGTGCAGAACGGCTCCCACAGGGCGGCTACCCCGCCCGGATAGGCCAGCTCGACGTCGTCAAAGTCGATATCGCCGTCGCCATCCTGGTCGTCGCTCGACGAAATATACCCGTTTCCGTTGAAGTCGGCGTACGGATCGCGTGCGTCATAAGAGACCGAGCATAGGAGGGTGTTCCCGCCGTCGTTGGTGGTGAGCGGCGTCGAGTCCGGGTCGTAGAGCATGAATGTGGTGGTCTGCTCCTTGGTCTGCCCATTGACGGTTTGATCACCCGTCAGTTCGTCGCCTCCGCCCTGGATGGTGTAGTGCGGGTCGAACAGCTCAACGGTGAGGATCGAACCGATCGACGCCGCGTCGACCTCGACTCCGTAGACGTACCCGCCCTCGGCATTCTGGCTCCCCGGGTTGAGCGACTGGCGGCGCTCGGCGTTCAAGGTGCATCCCTGCTGCAGGTTCCAACCGATGCACTGAGACGAGTAGCGGTCCCCGTAGGCCTTGGCCGTGTAGTAGCCGTGGATGTTCCCCCAGAAATTGGGCCAGCGACCAAGCGCCGGGTCGTTGCCGAAGTACGGGTCCGGGCTCCCCATCGGCAGCGGCGCAGTGTACTCGGCCACCGCGGTGCGGGCAATGGTGAGGGTGTCGATCCCAAAGATGCTGATGAAGAAGGTGTCGATTTCGTGGCTGACGGTGGCTCGCAACTGGCTGTCGTTCTCCACCGCGGTGGGATCATCTTCGAAGTCGAGCACTGTGATGGTGGTCCCGGCCGACCCGTTGTCGTACCCATTCGCAAATGCCGCAGCGAGCGCCTCGGTGTGTGCTTCGGTGCGCTGGCTGGGTTCGTAGATGACGCCGGCCAGAGCGGCGGCGTCGGCGCCATGTTGGATCTCGAGTCCGTTCCAGTACGCCCACCCCAGGTCGACGGAGAACCCAACCACACCCAGGAGCGCAACGACGATCAGGGCCATGATGACGAGGATTGTTCCCCGCTGTTCGCCGAGAACCGTGACCGAGCGCAGCCCCCGACCGAGAGCGCCGTTCGAATCCGGCGTGCTGAACGCATGCCTGCTGCCGCCAGTTGCGCGCTCGTCGGAAGGATTGATCGGCATGGAACGATCCCTTGCGTGTAGAGGTCCGATGTCTATGTATTATCGACCAAAACCACACAGAGTACAGGGCCACTACTCTACGTAGTCAGGTGCGCAACCGCCATAGTCAGCCGATCTGAGGAACGAGGACCTGCGCAATCCGAGTTAGCGGTGAGCCGCCCCACGGTCTTGGTGTCCGTCTCGTGCAACGCAACTCAGCGGTGCCGTTACAGCTTGTTATCAGGGTGTTCTCGTCCAGACCGAGGGTTCGGTGCGGGGAACATAGCGAATGTCACAAATCGACGTTCGTGGAACGAGTGGACCGAAACGGATGACTCAAACGCCGTGTTCGGTAAGACAACCTACGCGGGCTGCTGGAACTCGATCACGTTACCGGAAGGGTCCGCGCACAGAATCTGTCTGCGCCCCTGATTCTCCACAATGTCATTTTTGAAAACTACGCCATCCTCGGTGAGTTTCGAGACCAAGGCTTGCAAATCGTCGACAATCAAGACGAACCTGGACCAGCCTCCGGGACTGGGTACCGCGCCATCGAGCATCGGCCTGGACGCCGATGCTCTCGGTCCCGCAAGCCACAACGTCAAGTCGCCATGCACCAAGCTGGCAAAAGCGGGGACCTGCATTTCGACTTCGAAGCCAAGCTTTGAGACATAGAAGTCAACGGAATCTGCCACGTCATCCACGATGTATCTCACTGTTGACATCTCTTTGGGTCCTTCGTGGGCAACGATTGAGACCATAGCCTCGTGATGGACGCCCGGTTTTTGGTTCCTTACTGTCGCAGGCGACGGTGGTCCGCGCTCCTAGTTCTTGGGTGAGACCTGTCGACCAGGGAACTCGTGTCATACGATTTGGACCGCCACGGGCACTACCCAGTGAAAGGCGCACCGGAGGGCCAATTCAGCTTCAGCCAATATGATGGCGCCGATCACAGAGCAGCTCAGTTAGAGACGTCGGGCCTCGTATTCGGCGAGCCGCTCGAGATGCTCAAGGTCCTTGTCACGCCGTGCGATCTGCTTGTAGGCCACGACGTGCTCGAGCCGCACGAACGGAATTCTGTCGATCACATCCGCCGTATCAATCAGCTGGTCGACGTCGAAGTCACCGATTGCCCACTCGGTACCGACGGTGATCGCACCGTCAAAGAAGGTGGCGACGGTGATATCGAGCTCGGGTAGATCGACGAGCTGACCAAGTTTGAGCGCTGCTGCCCATGCTGCGCCTCGACTAACCACATCGAGATCGTTGGTCGGTTCGATGACTCCGCGCACGATCATTGGGCCGCTCCCGAAGACGGCGTAATCACCGGTCGGCAGATCCAGCGAGCGAAGCAGATCGAACAGGTCCGGATTTGGGTTCACAGCTGCCGGGCCCTGGCTCGACTCTGGGCCCTCGACTCCGGACTCCTGACTCTCAGACATTGAACCTGAACAGGATCACGTCGCCTTCCTCAACCACATAGTCGCGTCCTTCGAGACGCCAGCGGCCGGCGTCTTTCGCTGCTTGTTCGCTGCCGGCGGCGGCCAGATCGGTATAGGAGACAACCTCGGCCCGGATGAATCCCCGTTCGAAATCGGTGTGGATCTCCCCGGCGGCCTGTGGGGCGGTGGCCCCAGCCTTGACCGTGGAAGCCCGAGCCTCGTTGTCGTTGGCGGTGAAGAACGTGCGCAGCCCGAGCAAATGGTATGCAGCGCGGATCACCTTGTTGAGACCCGGTTCCTCCAACCCATATTCGGCGAGCAACTCGGTGCGATCAGCCTCGTCGAGCATGGCGAGCTCGGCCTCCAGGCGGCCGGCGATCACGACGACGTCCGCCCCCTGGGCTGAGGCGTAGCCGCGAACCGCGCCGACGAGGGGGTTGTCGCCCAGACCGTCCTCGGCGACGTTGGCGATGTACATGGTCGGTTTTGCGGTGAGAAGGAACAGGTCGGCCACGATGGGACGCTGGACGTCGGTGAGCTCGAGGGACCGCACCGGTCGCCCCGCTGCGAGATGCAACTCGACCCGCTCCAGCGTGGCGAGGCGGGTTTTGGCGTCGCCCTCGCCTGCCCGTGCTTGTCGTTCGAGCTTGGCTATGGCGCGCTCTGGTTGAAGTCAGACGAGTGGGCGCTCAACCTTGGGCCCAACAACGTCCGGCTACGCACTCAGGACGGCGAAACGGAGGCGCTTCTGGCAGTCTCGACAAGGCACGGCGCATTCTTGTGGCTTACGGGTCGAGACGGATTGCCAGGGGTCGTGCTCCAGGCCAGCCGTGACGGCTCTACTGAACTGGCGCTCCGCGACGTGGATGGGTTGCCGCGTGCGGCACTCAGCGTGCCCTCATCGGCCTCTCCCTCGCTGGTTCTCTATGATGAATCTGGCGATACTGTCTGGCGTGCTCCGTAGCTGACCGCAGTCGATACCGTGCCAGCACAGATCGTCGGCGCTTGCCTATCTCCGACGATTCGACCCTCGCGTGGTCTCTCGCGCGGTGCGCTCCGCGGCTTTTGGTGCCCTCGCTCCCGACCGTCTATCATGCAAGCCGTGAAAAAGGGGGCCAGTGGCCCCGATTGGGCGCCCGGCTGCAGAGTTACGAGCTTGGCTGAGCGAAGCAACGGAGTGTGTCATGTTCATTAGCCGCTTGATAGTCCGCAACTTCAGGAACTTCGAACTTCTTGACGTTCCCGTCGATTCGACAACAACCTACATAGTTGGCGAAAACAA
>JACZST010000005.1 GCA_022574065.1 Acidobacteriota bacterium | reverse complement strand
CCACCAACTGGCCCTGGGCCCACCAATACACCACCGCCCTCGACCACACCCGCACCCTCGCCGCATGAACAAACCGTGGATTGAGGCAAGAGGGGAGGAAACGGGCGGGGAGGGGGCTTCTTCTTGGAGGAGCTCGGGAGGGGGCTATGAGCTCCCAATTCCCCATTTCTCCTCACCGGGAACTGGGAACTTGTCGCCGTTGTCACTCGCCTACGGTGAGGCTGATGGTCGTTCCAGCCGGCTGCCAGCCGCCGGGCGATGACGAGATGACCTTGCCAACGTTGTTCTCGTCTGGCACGTAGCTCACGCTCCACAAGAACCCCGAGGCGTCCAATGTTGCGGTCGCCGATCCAAAGTCGAGTCCAACCACGCCTGGCACCTGGATCGGGCACTCGACGCTGCTCAGGTCGCATGGGTGCTTTTCGATCTTGCGTACGGCTCCTCTGTAATGGTGGGTATACGGCTCACGAATCACCGTCCCGTCTGGCATGGTCATCACTCTGGTCACGGTGACGCTGAACCCGCTCGATCCCTTGCTGACGACCTTCTCGGTGCCAGGGTCGATGTCAGGGTTGGCCTCGTACACCACCCGTGCGCTGGAGTAACTGAAGCGGTCGCTCTTCTCCGCGGTGCACACCCGACCGCCATTGTTGCCATAGAACTTGACGGTGATGGTGCGGTTCCCGTCGTATGTGTTTCTGATGATCACCGGCGCTTCGGTGTCGTTGCCGAAGCGCACATCAGGGGCGGGGAATCCGAGGGTTGCCTCGCGACCCTCCGGATATCGCGAAATGGCCAGGCTGTGCGGCGTGTGATCGAGGTCCGCATAACAACCGAAAAAGATGGCGTTGTAGATCGTCGTCCCGTACTGGCTGACCCCGCCGCCGATGTTGGCAGGTTGGTCGCAGCAGATGACCTCGCCCTTGATGATGGCGCCGTCGCGCAGGTATCCCTTCTCCTCGGTCCGTTGCCCGATGAAGTCGTTGACCGAGAACTCCTCTCCCGGCCACACCACGTACCCGTCGATGGTGTCGGCCATGAGGTGGATGTTGGCCACCCGGTTGACCCCCGGCGTGTTTGTGGTGAACTCGGAAACGAGCCCGAGCGGACCGAACGCCTCGGCGTCTTCGGTCGAGTACTCGGGTTCCACTCCTTCCATGTAGGGAAGCGGGCCAGCGAAGCCGGTCATGGCCGCCAGCAGCAGGGCATTGGTGGCAGCCTGGGGATCGACCGTCTTTCCATTCTGCGACGGGATGATCGAAACGTTGTCGGTCTCGATATCGATGTCGAAAGAGACGTTCACCGCCGGGATGTCGAGTGCCTCGCGTTGGGCGGCCAGGTAGCCGGCCACCACTTCCTCGCTCAGCGACACCTCGATGGTGGCGTCCGAGCTGTGCACGATGTCGACTCGGACCGCGTTGGCGAGCTGGGCTCGGGTGAGGAGGAACCTGACGTTGCGGGCGATGTCGATAAGGACCGGCGGCTGCGACAACATCCGGTTGATGGTTGCGACCGTGTCGTCGATGTCCGCCTCGGTGAGGGTCGGTGTCGACTCGGCGAGCGCCAGCTCGGCGGCCGACCGGTCGGACAAGGCAAGCTGGGTGGCGATGACCTGCCGGGCAGCGGTCCGGTCGATGGCCACCCCAACGGTCGGGTACTGGAAGGTGACCTCGCCGTCGACGATGGTGACGGCTCCCTCGTAGGCCCGGTTTTCAATCGCCAGGCGTTCCCACTCGACGAGCACCTCGTCGACGGCATCGGGGTCGATCGACCAGCTCAGGTCGAGGTCAATGTGGCCACCGAAGCTCTGCACCCAAGGAATGAAACCGGCAACAAAACCGAATTTGCGCTGCGTGAGTGCGGTCTCGAGAGCCTTGTCGATGTCCGCCTCCAGCCCGACCTGCTCGGGATCCAGCTCGAAAATGGCGCCCTCGACGATGAATGTCGCCTTGGTCTGCTGCAGCTGCTTTTCATACGCTTCTATCCGAGCCTGAGCCTCCTCGGGCGTGGTACTGCCGATTTCGACACCGGCCACCGACACGTTGCGAGCAACGTTGTCGGAGGTGGCGGCACGATCGATCCCGTACACCGCGATCGGTACCACCACGAGGAGGATGATCGGGATGACAGCGAAGAGGGACAGGCGAACGGCGCGAGGCATGAATCCTGATGGTCGGGACCACCGAGAGTATAGGAGTGGCCTGGAGAAACGACCGTTCATGTAATTGGGTGGAAAACCTTGTCGGGCAAGCGTTTCCTGCATACCATCCCAGCGTGATCCCGCTCCCTACCATCGAAGACGGAGAGCCGCTGGTGGTCTCGGCGACGTTGTACAAGACGTACCTGGCGTGTCCACAGCAGGCACTGGGGCGACTCCACGGCGAGTATCCTGCGGATTCCCTCCCGGCTTTCAAGGGCTCACTCGCTCATCGTCTGTTCGCCCGCCATCTCACCAAGGGCCCGATCGACGATGTGCCGAGCGCCTGCCGGGAGGAGATCGGCGCCGGCAACATGAGCGTCAAGCTTCAGACACTCGGGATCGGCAAGCCGTCTGCCCTCGCCCCTGTCATCGCCGAGGTGGGCGACCTGTACTCCAGGTTCAAGCGATTCCCAACCGACGGCTTCCGTTCGGCAGAGGTCACGCTCGAGGCCGAGCTCGACGGTCAGGTCAGGCTGGTAGGTGTGGTCGACGCCATTTTCGACGATGAGGCGGGGACCCGCATCGTTGATTGGAAGACCGGCGGGTTCATCGACGACACCGATGGGCAGCTCGACTTCTACATCTATGCCTGGACCCAGCAGTTCGGCGAGCTGCCGGCGATCGCCGAAGCGGTGTCGGTCAAGACGGGGGAGCGCTCGAGCGTCGAGCCCACCATCGAGCGAGCAACCAGGACCGCGACCGCTGTTGCCGAGATGGTGAACACGCTGCGACGGGCGCTCAGGGAGGAGAGCGAGCTCGAGCGACGCGGCGGACCGTACTGCCGCTGGTGCCCGTTGCTCGACACGTGCGCCGAGGGGAACGCGGCCACTGCAATCACGGTTCCGATGTCGAGATCGAACTGACGGTCGATCCACGGAGCGGCGAGACCGCGAGGAATGACGCTCCGCACCGCGCTAGGAAACCGATCGCGCCTGCTTAACTCGCCCGATGCCCCGCACACTTCTGGCGTTCCACGCCCATCCCGATGACGAGTCGAGCAAGGGAGGGGGCACGGTGGCGCGCTACAGCGAAGCCGGAGTGCGCACAGTGCTGGTCACGGCCACCGGCGGAGAGGCCGGGGACGTTCTCAACCCGGCTGCCGACAGCGAAGAGGCGCGCCGCGACATCGGGGCAGTCCGGCGACGAGAACTGTTTGAAGCTGCCGCCGTTCTCGGATTCGCTGATGTCGTCATGCTTGGATATCGAGACTCCGGGATGCCGGACACACCCCCGAACTCCCACGCGGACGCTTTCGTCAACGCCGACATCGAAGAGGTCCTGAAGCGTCTCGTGGCGATCGTCCGCTCCGAGCAGCCACAGGTGATGTTCGGCTACGACGACCACGAGTGGTACCCGCACCCTGACCATCTTCGGGTCCACGAGCTTTCGGTCCCGGTGTTCGAGGCTGCGGCGGACCCCGAGCGGTATCCGGATGCAGGTGAGCCGTGGGAGATCGCCAAACTGTACGCGCCGACCTTTTCCAGGTCGAGGCTGGAGATCCTGCATGCGGCGATGGGAGAGCGAGGTCTTGACTCGCCATACGGCGAATGGCTGGAACGGCTCCCCCCGCTGGATGAGGACGAGGTCATCGACGCCAGAGTCGACGTCGGTGCCTACATCGGGCGAGCCCGCACTGCGCTCGCCGCCCACCGCACCCAAATCGCCCCGGACGGTCCCTGGTTTCAGATACCGACCGACCTCATCAGGGAGGTCTACCCGTATGAGGACTTTGAGCTGTTGGCGACCCGGGTCGAGCACGCTCCCGGCGTTGGGGATCTGTTCGACGGAGTAGCCGAGTAGCTCCTTCCCCTCTGAAAACTCGCGGTTCGCAACCCGCACCGTGTGGTAACCCATCGTCGACAGCGTCTGTGTTCTAATACGGCTGCCATGAGCAGACCAGCTGCAGATCACTTGTCCGATCTTCTCGACAAGATCGATCCGGAGATCGCCGAAGCGGCGATCGATCCGTTGCAGCGGCTCGTCACCGGGTTGTCGAACTCACCGAACCTGGTCGTCACCCTGGTCGGTCCCACAGGGACTGGGAAATCTGCTCTGTTCAACGTCCTCGCCGGTGCCGAGATCGCCACGGTCGGGGCGCTTCGACCGACCACCACGGATGCCGAGGTATGGCCGATTGGGTCGCGAGGACTCGTGCTGATTGACACCCCTCCTTACGAGCTGGATCCCGACGCGGTGCGTCATGCCCTCGATCGCACCGACCTGGCGGTCGTGGTGGTGACCCCGGACCGCTACGCGGACGCCATAGTGCGCGACCTCACCATCGAGCTGGAGCGGCGCGGGGTCCCCACTGTTATTGCATTGAACCGCGTGCCGGACGATCCGGCCGTCGCTGCCGCGATCACCGTGGACGCGATCGGCGCCCTCGAAGGCGAACTCACCATCGTTCCCGAATCCGCAACGGGTACTGTGGATGGCTCCATGCTCCGCGATCGAGTTGCCAGCCTGGGGCGATCGGACATCGTATCCAGGCGAGATCTTGGAGCCGCTGTCTTCGTCCGGGACCAGGTGGAGAAGATGGCCCAGCTGGTCGAGAAGCGCGATCGCACCCTCGAACAGGTCGTCGAGGCCGCGGAGCGTTCCTTCGCAGATGCCCGCATCGACCGGGCTCGCCTTGCTGCCGCGGCGAGACTCGCCTGGCCGTTGGCTGTCAAGACGCTGCTTGATACGGTTGCGACGACAACGGCGCGGGCCATGGAGGCCGTGGTCAACTACAAGGACTTGGACCCATATTTCGAGGAAATTGCCAAACAGGCCGCCGATGCCGCCGGTCCGCTGGACGCTGCCCCGCTTGATGAGTGGCGGCGTGTGGTTACCGAGGAGGCGGTAGCCAGGGTCCAGAAGCCTGCAATGCATCCTTTTCGGCGACGGGCCGTCGAGCAGCACGTGTGGCGGTTGGCAGCCGATCTCGGCATGCTTCCCGATCGCCGGATCAGGGCGGCGCTCGGTGATGAAGTGGCCGAGCTGCGTGTTGCCGGCAACCATGCGTTGACCCTCGCGCTGCGCGACGTGGCTACGGATCGCATCGAACGCTTCATGGCCGCGCTGGGGGATTCATCTCCGGTATCCGCCGCCGAGCTCCGTTCGGCTGCTTCGAGGCTGCTTTCCGAGACCGACAAACGGGTCAATGCCCGCTCGGGTCGAGGAGCGAATGTCACCGATGGCTGACCTGGGCGAGCTCGTTGATCTGCTGGACCTGGCGGTGGCCGCCGCCTCCGGCGTATCCACGCCGGCTGATCGAGAAGCAGCGGCGACGATTGCCGCCGCTCAGCGCAGGCGGCGGGACTATCTCGGCTCTGCGATCGTGGTCGCCATTGCCGGGGGAACCGGGTCCGGCAAATCAAGCTTGCTCAACGCCCTGGCTGGGGAAGAAATCGCTTCAACCAGCCCGATCCGACCACACACGAACGAGCCGATGGCGTGGGCTCCATCCGGCGACGACACGATGTGGGCTCTCCTCGAGTCGATGGGCATCTCATGGATAGTCGACAATTCGTCGATGTCGTCGATCGCGCTCCTCGACCTGCCCGATATCGACAGCATCGTCGACGACCATCGAGCGACGGTCGAGGAACTGCTGCCCCACATCGACGCGGTCATCTGGGTGTTCGACCCGGTGAAGTACAGCGACCCGACTATGCACGATGATTTTCTTGCGCCGTTGGTCGGCTACGAGCGCCAGTTCCTGTTCGCGCTGAACAAGGCCGACCTGCTCGAGAAGGCAGACGTGCTCGATATCAATGCCCTCGACCTGGTCACCGAGGACTTGACCAAGACCCTCGCCAACGACGGCTTCACCGATCCCGAACCGTTCGTTGTTGCCGCCGACCCGGCCTCCGGTCCTCCGACGGGCATCGACGAGCTGCGCGACGCCCTCGACGAACGGCTGGCGTCAAAACACGCCGCCGCGGCCAAGATCATCGAGGACATCGGCGCCGCAGCGAAGCTCCTCGGACGGGAGGCCGGGCTGTCGAGCGGAGCCGGCACCGGGCATGCGGAGCAGATCGCGAAAAGCGCCAACAACACCGCCTGGGTCACCAGAACCCTGGACGGGCTCGACCTCGGCGGACCGACGACCGACCGCATACTCGCCGACCCCACAGATCGAATTGCCGTAGCGGCCGCCCTCACCGAACGTGCCGAGCTTGCCGCTGTCATCGCCGCCATCGCGGTGGCCTGCGCGGAGCTGTCCGCTCAACTCGAAGCAGGTACGACATGATTTCACCGGTGTCCGACTGGCCACAGTGGGCCCAAAACCTGCTGCTATCCGCGGCTGTCGTCGTCACAGCCGTGATCACCTGGTTCATCCTCCGCTGGGTGATCGAACGCTGGGTTTCCTCCAAATCGGCCACGCTGGCGAGTGGTGACGAGCTGGAAGACCGGGCGAAGGCGCAGCGGCTGGAGACCATTGCCGGGACCCTCGAGACCCTCCTGGGCATGCTGTTCGCCGTGGGTGCCATCGTGTACGTCATGCTGGCATGGGGGATCCCGATCGCCCCCCTCGTTGCCGGCGCCTCTGTCGTTGGCATCGCCATCGGCTTCGGCGCCCAGGCCATCGTCAGGGACGTGATCGGCGGATTCATGCTGCTCGTGGAGGACCAATACTCCATCGGTGATGTCGTGGCCATCGGTGGCGTCACCGGCACCGTCCAGGAGATCCGCTTGCGCACCACCGTGTTGCGCGGTACGGACGCGAGCCTTTACCACGTTCCCAACGGCGAGGTCAGAGTTGCGACCAACCTCACCCCCGACTACAGCAAGGTGGTCATCGACATCGGCATCGCCTACGACTCCGATGTCGATGCCGCCATCTCCGCCATCGCCGACGAAGCGGCACGCTTCAGGGCAGATCCGGACTGGACCGCCGCCCATGTGCAGGACCCCGAGATGCTCGGCGTCAACGCGCTTGGCGGCTCAGTGGTAGTGATCCGCACCCTGTTCAGCACCGATCCCGAGCACCGCTGGGCGGTCAAGAGGGAATTTCTGCGCCGGCTCAAAAACCGGCTAGACGAAGAAGGTATCGGAGTTCCCTAGCTCAGGGTCATGGTTTGTCCACCCGGGAATCAGGGCTGATCGTCGCCGGTCCGTAGCGCTATCAGTGCGTCGGGAGCTTCGGCCACCGTCACCCGGTGGGCAATCCCGAGATGCTCACCATCGGTCTGCACCGGTGACGGCGGCTCCGCTGAGATGGTGAGTTTGGTGAACCTTTCGTAGACCTTCGCCCGGAGCCGCTCTGGCATCGGCTTCCGAAACACCGAACGAGCGAAGATCTCGGCAGCGCGGTGAACCTCGAGGTCCTCGGCAACGATGGCGGCGAGCCCGTCAACAGGCGCCGTCGTGAGGTGCAAAGGTACCGCTCCGAAGAAAGTGTAAGGATGATGGACCTGGACGAGCGCCAGCACCCCGTCCGCGGATTCGCCGTCGATCTCGGCCTTGAGGTTCGCCGGACGGTTTCTCCACTCCAACAGCAGCTTCGACAGCGCCGACTGGGCGTAATGGGCCCCGCCGAGCCAGATCTTCGAATGCGGCCGCTCCTCGGCCAGCGCCACGACGTCGGCGTCATAACCCACACCGAATGCAAAGGTGGCGAACTCCGTGATAGGCCCGGTAACCAAATCGGCTTCGACCACCGCCATGCGGGTGGGGAGGGCGGGAAGCGACGCCATCGCTCGCGCAGCGCGTCTCGGGTCCGCCGGTATGTCGAAAATCCTGGCAAGGACGTTGGTGGTTCCCGCAGGAATGATCCCAAGCGCGGCTGCCGTGTACGCAACACCGTTCGCAACATGATGGGCGACGCCGTCGCCGCCCATCGCTGCGACCACGTGGTAGCCCAAACCCGCGGCCTCCTCCGCTCGGCGACGGGTTGCGGCGGCGCCGTGGGGCCATTCGGCGTCCACCCGGAAGTCTTTCTCGAGGATACGAACGACATCACGAAACATGGCGCCGGTGAAACCGGAAGCCGAAGGATTCGCCAGGAGAAGAAGCCGGCGCATGGGGGAAGAGTAGTTATCAGTTGGCGGTTCCCAGTTACCAGCCCCGCGGGCGAATCTTTGGCGGAGTGGGTGATTCTTCGTCTCCCTCGCAGGGGAGACGCGGAGTTGCGACGCAACGACGCAGAGGGGGCTCTGGGCGAATGGGTGATCGGATGAGCTCATCCGCGATTCCGAACTGGCAACAGGGTGCGAGCGCAGCGAGCGTACTGGGAACTGGTAACTCCCCGCCTTGGCGACTCGGCGACCGAATCGCGGTCGCTAGGTACCCTCACCATCATGTACCGCGATCGGATTGATGCCGGCGAGAAGCTTGCCGTTGCCCTTTCCGGGATGATCGACCCCGACGACCGGCCGTTGGTCCTCGGCATCCCACGCGGTGGTGTTCCGGTAGCTGCCGTCGTCGCCGAACGCCTGGATGGCGACCTCGACGTGCTGGTCGCCCACAAGTTGGGTGCTCCAGGGAACCCCGAGTTCGCCATCGGCGCCGTAGCCGAGGACGGATCGACGTTCATCGACAGTCGGATGGTTCACCGCATTTCCGAGGAGTATGTGCGCGAGGAGACAGCCAGGCAGCTCGCCGACGTTCGCCGCAGGGCACAGACCCTGCGAGACGGGCGTCCAGCCATACCAGTCGAGGGTCGGGTCTGCATCGTGGTCGATGACGGAGTCGCCACCGGTTCGACCCTGGAAGCTTCGCTGCGCCTGGTCAAGCGGCTGGGAGCGGCGAAGGTCATCGCCGCGGTGCCGGTAGGTCCACCGGACACGATCAAACGTCTCTCGGCTTCAGCCGACGACGTGATCTGCCCGCTGCAACCCAAACACTTCTTCGCCGTCGGTGGCTGGTATGAGACGTTTGATCAAGTCCCGGATGAAGACGTAGCAGCCCTGCTGAATCCATAGGCGGCGTCCTACGTGATACGTGATACGTGATACGTAATACGGGATTTCTACTGACTGGCAGCCGCCAGCGACAGGAGCTCTTGGACCGATTCCCGAAGCTCTTCTGGCCGGAACGGCTTGGTCATGAACGAATCGGCACCCTTGGCTGCGGCCCGGTCCGCCATCTCCGGCTGGGCGTGTGCGGTGAGCACAAGGACCCGCACCTGCTTGGTTGCCTCGTCGGCCCGCAACTTGGCGAGGACCTCCCATCCGTCCATGCCGGGAAGCCCGATGTCGAGCACGATTGTCTGTGGAATCTCGAATTTTGCTGCCTCGAGACCGAGGAGGCCGTCCTCGACGGAGCGGATTTCTACCCCGAGGGGACGCAGGCAAACTTCGATCAGTCGGCGGACACTCGCCGAGTCCTCGATCACGAGTATGGAGGCCTTCATCCGGCCCATATCGGCTCACTCCGAGGGGCGCTTGAGGGATGCTGGCGGATGTAGCCTGTGACAAACCGGCACACGGAGGCCTTGTGTTGCAACCGTATCGATCCATCCCTTATTCGGATTTCACCCAGCCTGGGCCGAAGGCTAGCTATGAGAAGGCGCTGGCCCTGGTAACCGGGCGCTTTGGCGTCCACGCGCCCCTGCTGATCGGGGGCGACCGAATCGATACCAAGCGCACCGTCGACAGCGTCGATCCCTCGCGACCCGACCGGATCGTCGGAACCGCTTCGCTGGCGTCGCCCGAGCAGGCGGTCGCTGCGTTGGACGCGGCGTGGACGGCCTTTCCGGCGTGGTCGGCTCGTGGCGCTGAAGAACGCGCCGAGGTCATCCATCGAGTCGGTGATCTCATCGAGTCCCGGATCCACGAATTCTCTGCCTGGCAGACGTTCGAGGCTGGAAAGAACTGGGCGGAAGCCGAGGCCGATGTGGCAGAAGCCATCGACTTCTGCCGCTACTACGCCCATCAGGCGCTGGCGATGGCCGAGCCGCTTCCCGTTCATGAGTTCCCCGGCGAAACCAATGAATCCTGGCTCCAGCCCTTAGGGGCGGGTGTGGTGATTCCCCCGTGGAATTTCCCGCTGGCGATCCTCGTCGGCATGGCGATCGGCCCCGTTGCGGCTGGAAACACCGTTGTGCTGAAACCGGCGTCGAATACGCCGATCGTCGGCTGGGGGTTCATGGAGGTGCTTGCCGAGGCGGGCGTGCCTCCAGGTGTCGTCAACTTCCTCCCGGGCGCAGGATCTGAGGTCGGTGACACCCTGGTCGACCATCCCTCGACGCGCTTCATCAACTTCACCGGATCGAAAGAGGTAGGGCTGAGGATCGCCGAGCGGTCGGCGACCGTCGGCGAGGGTCAACGGTGGATGAAACGTGCCTATATGGAAATGGGTGGCAAGGATGCACTCATCGTCGACGAGACCGCCGATCTCGACGCCGCCGCCGACGACGTGGTCCGCTCCGCCTTTGGGTTCCAGGGCCAGAAATGCTCCGCTTGCTCGCGGCTGATCGTCGTCGATGCGGTCCACGACGAGCTCGTCGACAAGGTCGTCGAACGGGCGGCGGCGCTCTCCATCGGCCCGCCGGAAGAGAATCATCCGGTTGGGCCGGTGATTTCAGCCGCCCAGCACCGGGCCATCCGTGAGGAGATCGACCTGGGAAAGGCAGAGGGAACTCTCGTCATGGGTGGCAGCGACGTCGATCGCGATGGCGGCTACTACATCGAGCCGACCGTGTTCGTCGACGTCGACCGCGATGCGAGACTCGCCCAACACGAGATTTTCGGTCCCGTGTTGTCGGTGGTTCGCGCCTCCGATTTCGATGATGCGCTAGACGTGGCCAACGGGACCGAATACGGGCTCACCGGCGGATTGCACTCCTCCGACGAGACGCACATCAACAGGGCCAGGAACGAGTTCTACGTTGGCAACCTCTACATCAATCGAAAGATCACCGGTGCACTGGTCGGGATTCAACCGTTCGGCGGTTTCAACATGTCGGGGTCCAACGCCAAGGCCGGTGGCCCCGACTACCTCCGCCTGTTCATGGAAATGAAGACGGTCGCCACCAGGAACTAGTAACCAGTTGGGAACAGCGTTACGGGGTGCCGCTCGCCTGATGAACGTGACGCTCCACCACGTTGCCCCGCTGGTCCTGGACGATGATCGTCGTCCCTTCTGTCGGCCATGAGTCGGCGTCGACGCACCACGCCAGACCGGAATCGTCATCGCTGGCACAGCTGAGAGCGACGATCGCCACGTCGCCCGGGGTGAGCACCACGCGAGGGGGGAAGGTGAAGCCGGGAGGGCTCCCAGCGTCGCGCATCGTCCATCCGCCGATGGCGATCTCGGTGTATGAGGTGTTGACGATCTCGACCGAGGCCGGCTCAGTGGTCTCCGGGTCCGGTATGTTCACGGCGTCGATGTGCAATGTCGGCCGATCGGGAGTGATCCCGCCTTCCGGATGGCCGCATACAAAAGTCCCCCACATGCCCCGGCCGGAGGCGTAGGCACTTGCGTTGACGCGCAGGAAATCCCCGGCGAATTCGTGGCCATGAAGAGCGGCTGCGGCGCCGAGGTCTACCAGTTCCAGGTTGACGAACAGCCGGTCGTCATCTTCGATCATCAGGTAGCGGAGGGGGGTGCCGTCCTCGTCGGTCCCTGTTCCCCACAACGCGACGCTGCGACCCGCGGTTAGCTGAGCCAGGGCGAGGCCGGCGGCCTCGGCGTAACACTCATCTCCCTGCGGGGCGCGGACCCCGGCGAGGGTCACCTCCATCGATTCTTCGTCGATCGTCATCTGCACCGTGTCACCATCGACGACTCCGGAGACGATTCCGTGTTCCGTGTCGTCGGGGGTCGTGATTCCTGTTGACGACGTCGACTGCTCGTCTCCCGTTGTGGACGTCTCCGCAACCGTGCTGCACGCGGTGGCGAACGCGGCCACGACTGCAACTGCGGCGAGCCCCCTCATGGATGCCACGGTACAGGGGGCAGGGACTAGTCAGGGACCTTGCTCATCTCGCGGGGGGAGTCCCCCCTGAGCGGGGAGGCAAGGAACGCGTCCTGGGTCGTCTGATTTGCGTCTTGCGTCTTGCGTCTTGAGACTGTCTGCAATGAGCCCCTTCGACCTGTCAGGCACGGTGGCGGTGGTCACCGGAGGCAACGGGGGCATCGGCCTTGGTATGGCGGAAGGGCTGGCGGCGGCGGGCGCCGACGTGTGTATCTGGGGGCGGAACGCCGAAAAGAACGAGGCCGCAGTGGCAGGCCTGACGGCTCACGGGAGACGGGTGGAGGCGATGGTGGTCGATGTTGCGGACGAAGGCGCGGTGGACAGTGCCTTCGCCGCCACCGTCGACCGATTGGGTAGGGTCGACGCTTGCTTTGCCAACGCCGGGATCATCGGCTCGGGGTCTCGCTTCGCAGACGTGACCGAGGACGAGTGGCGGGCCGTCACCGGCATCAACCTCGACGGGGTCTTTCTCACTCTCCGGGCCGCAGTTCGCCATCTGATGGACCGCGGCGAGGGTGGTTCGCTGGTAGCGACCAGCAGCCTCTCTTCCGTGCTTGGGATGCCTCGCGGCTCGGCGTATTCGGCGTCGAAGGCAGCAGTTTCGGCGCTCGTCCGGTCGATTGCGGTCGAGTACGGGCGTTATGGCATCAGGGCGAACGCCATTCTCCCCGGCTGGATCGAGACCGACATGACCGCAGGAATCATGACCGACGAGCGTTTCCAGCGTAGCCAGCTCAACCGGACCGCAATGAAGCGATGGGGCCGGCCGGACGACTTCGCCGGGATCGCGGTGTACCTCGCCTCCGACGCCTCGAGGTTCCACACCGGTGACACCATCGTCATCGACGGCGGTTACCTCGTCGACTGAGTGCCCGCGTCGATGCGGGCGGTGTAGCGTGATGTGATGGATTTCGGCGTTGTCCTGCAAAACAACCCGCCCGCCTCTCGTGTCGTCGAGTTGACCAAGCAGGCGGAGGACCTTGGCTTTAGCCACGCCTGGACGTGGGACTCGCACTTCCTGTGGCAGGAGCCGTTTGTGATCTACTCGCGGATGCTGGCGGAGACCGACAGCATTGTGGTGGGCCCCATGGTCACCAACCCCGGCACTCGTGACTGGACGGTGATCGCCTCGCTGTTCGCCACCCTCAATGAGATGTATGGCCCGCGGACCATCTGTGGCATGGGTCGTGGCGACTCTGCGCTTCGCTACCTCGGCCGCCAGCCCCGCACGATGGCAACGATGGTCGAGTCGATGAAGGTGATCAAGGGCCTCGTTGCAGGGGAGACCGTCGAATACAACGAAAGAGCGTTGAAGATGCCCTGGGTCGGCGAAGGCTGGGACCTGCCGATCTGGGTGGCCGGTTACGGGCCAAAGGCACTCGCCACCGCAGGTCGACATGGCGACGGCTTCATCCTCCAGCTAGCCGACCCGCAGATCCTGGAGTGGACGATGACCGCCGTCCGCGCCGCCGCAGTCGAGGCCGGCCGGGATCCGGACGACATCAAGATCTGCGTGGCAGCGCCTGCCTATGTCGGTGACGACCTCGAGCATCAACGCGACCAGCTGCGGTGGTTCGGCGGCATGGTTGGCAACCACGTCGTCGACATGGTCGCCCGGTACGGAGAGGATGCTTCGAAGGTGCCTGACGTCCTATCCGACTACATCAAGGAGCGCGAGTCCTATGACTACGAGGGGCACGGCAGGGCGAGCAACGTTTCTGTTGATTTCGTGCCGGACACCATCGTCGATCGTTTCTGTATTCTGGGTCCCGTCGATGCCCACCTCGAGAAGCTGACGCTGCTCAGGGACATGGGTGTTGACCAGTTCGCCATCTACCTCATGCACGACGACATGGATGGAACCATCGAGGCTTACGGCGCAGACATCATCCCTGCGCTGAATTAGAAGAAGTAGATCAGTAGCGCACTAGCGAAGTAGCGAAGGCAGACGCTGATCTACTGATCTACTGATCTACTCGTCCCCCACCAGGCTCCGCTGCAACTTGCGCATCCCTCCCAGCCAGCGTTCGTAGTCGGTGGCCTTGTTGACGAAGTAGTCGGCGACCTCGGGGTGGGGCAGGATGAGGAACCGCTCGTCGCGCAGCCCATCGATCACTGCATCGGCGACCTGCTCGGTTGAGATGCTGCCGTCGACGGCGAACTCGTGGAACCCGTCCGATATCGTTGTGAGGTCGTCGAGCATGGCGGTGTCGACGAACTGGGGGGCGAGGCAAGACACGCTGATCCCTTTGTCTCCGTAGGTGATCGACAGCCATTCGGCGAGGGCGACCACGGCGTGCTTGGTGACCGAGTATGGGGCGGCGCCGAGGTTGGTGAGCAGGCCGGCGGCGCTGGCCGTGTGCAGGAGATACCCCGAGCCACGCTCGAGCATCGAAGGAAGCACCGCTCGTGTGCCATATACATGGGACATCACGTTGACCGCCCATGCCCGCTCCCACGCCTCGTTGGGGGCGTCGACGCTCCCTCCGGCCGGGATCCCGGCGTTCAGGCACAGCAGATCGACCCGACCGAACCTCTCCTCGGCCATTCCAATCATCTTGACGTTGTCCGGCTCGGCGGCGACATTCACCTCGACGGCGAGTCCGTCAACCTCATCGGCGACGGCCCGCGCTGCGTCTGCGTCGATATCGGCGACGATGATCGCCCTGGCCCCCTCGGCGTGGAACCTATGACAAAGCGCAGCTCCGATACCGCCTCCTCCGCCGGTCACAACGATGACGGCGTTCGATACCTCCATGTCGACAATCTACCCTTCGCCTCTCGACCGAGGAGTCCAGGTGATCACTGTCCCCGCCAACGAGCTCGTCGACTACGTCGGTGAGGAGACAGGTATCTCGGACTGGCTCGAGATCGACCAGGACCGTATCAACGCCTTTGCCGAAGTAACCCTCGACGATCAGTTCATCCACACCGATCCGGAAGCGGCGGCAAAGACACCGCTCGGCTCGACCGTCGCCCATGGCTTTCTGACCCTCTCGTTGGTGTCGCGGCTGGCGGCCGACGGGATGGTCATGCCTGAGGGAACGGTGATGATGTTGAACTATGGGGTCGACCGGGTGCGCTTCCTGGAACCGGTCAAGGTAGACAGCAGAATCAGGGGAAAGACACGCCTTGCCGACGTCAGGGAGAAGGGCCCGGGCCGCTGGCTGGCCACCAATGAGGTCACCGTCGAGATCGAAGGCGTCGACAAGCCGGCGATGGTCGCTGAGGTGCTGACCCTGTTCATCACCGAATGAGTCGTGAGTAGCACTGATCGGATTGTGTCCTCGGCTCCGCGGAGAGACCAGATCTAGTCGCTCTCCATTACGCGTTCCCAATCGTTGGCGAAGGTGGCGAAGCCGCCACCGGTGTGCCAGAAGACGACATCGGTGTCGGGGCCCAGGCCACCAGAGGCGATCTGGTCATGCAGCCCGACGATGGCCTTGCCGGTGTACGTGGGGTCCCAGATCAGGCCGGTCAGCCTGGCGGCTTGCACCTGCATCGCCAGCTCATCATCGGTGGTTACCCCGGCTCGAGGGGTGTCGGGAGAGTGGCGAGTTCGATGCGAGGGCCCGGCATCCGGCGACGGTAGCCGGTACCACTCAGGGGACGGCCACGATCCGGTACAGCTCGCCTTCCTGGGTCGCGACCAGCACCTCGCCGTCGGCGTCGACGCCGAAGGTGGTGATGTTTCCGACGCGGCCGAGGTCCGCTTCCCAGTCGTACTCTGCGATGACCTTGCTTCCGTCGAACACCAGGGAACGGACCCATCCCACGCAGTAATCGCCGTAGAAGTAGTGGCCTTCCAGTGCCGGGAGCTTGCTGCCCCGGTACACAGGACCGCCGACGACGGCGCACGCTCGCTGGTGGGGGATGATGAACGTCGGCGCGACCAGACCTTCCTCTTGGCAATCCTCCGCCTCGAAGCAGGCATCCCCCTCGCGGATCGACCATCCGAAATTGGAACCGGCTGCATCGATGGGGACCACGTTGATTTCCTCATACTCGTATTGGCCGACATCGGCGATATAGACGAAGCCGCCGTCGAAGCTGAACCGCCACGGGTTCCTGAGCCCGTAGGCCCAGACCTCGTGCGCCGAGTCCTCGGTACCGACGAACGGGTTGTCCGGAGGGACGGCGTAGGGGACGCGGGCGTCGACGTCGAGCCGTACGATCGACCCGAGGAGGCTGGCGGTGTTCTGGCCATGGCCGTCGGGATCCCCGATCTTGCCACCATCGCCGAGGCTGATCCACAGGTAGCCGTCAGGGCCAAAAGCCATACCGCCGCCCTGGTGATAGATGTGCGGCTGTTCGACGGTGAGGATCGGTGTGGCCGATTCGACGATGACCCCGTCCCCGTCCACGGCGTACGCAGCGACCTGGATATCGAAAGACTCGTCGGTGTAGAGCACGAACAGCCGATCGCCTTCGGTATCGAAAGTGAGCCCGAGCAGGCCTTGCTCCGAGATCGTGCTGAACACGATGTCCCTGAGGTCCAAAAAGGGGACGATCGCGTCGCCATCGATGACCACGATCCGCCCGAGCCGTTCGGCGACGTACACCCGGTCGTCACCAGGACGGTTGGCCAGGGCGACCGGTTCCTCGAGGGCATCGGTGATGCGTTCCAGCCCGAGCTGCGGCACCTGGGTTGGCACGGTGGCCGTCGGCGCTTGCACCTCGATCGGCGCCGTGGTTCCCGGCCCGGGCGGCTCCAGGTTCGAGGGCGACGCGCTGCATGCCGCAGCGACGAGCGGGGCACCGACCAAGATCGCAGCCAGCCTCATCACTGCGACGCTAGAGGGGAATTCGTCATATATGGGAGACTGCGACGATGCCGTATCTCGAAGCGAACGAAGCGAAATTTCATTACCTGGAAAGCGGGGACGGCCCGGTAGCGTTGTTCGTCCACGGGTTCCCGTTCGATGCGACGATGTGGAGCGAACAGCTCGACGGCCTGGCCGCGTTGCGGCGGTGCCTCGCTATCGACCTCAGGGGGTTCGGTCGCAGCGGCCGGTCGCCACGCCCGGTGCTCACCATGGAGGACCATGCGGCCGACCTGGAGGCGTTCCTCGACAAGGGGTCGGTCGCTGCTGCCGTCGACCTCGTCGGCATGTCCATGGGCGGATACGTTGCGCTCGCCTTCGCCGAGCTGTACCCGGAGCGAATCCGATCCATCGCCCTCATCGACACGAAGTCGACCGCAGACTCCGAAGAGGCGATGGCCGGCAGGGACGCAACCGCGGCGCGGCTGGTCAGGGAAGGGAGGGCCGGGTTCGCCACCGATCTCACCGACTTGCTTGTCGCCGCCGAGGCCTCACCGTGGATCAGGGCCCGCGTTCGCACCATGATCGAATCCACTCCAACCGAGACCATGGTCGCCGCCCTCGAGGGGATGAAACAACGCCCGGACCGCACCTCGGTGCTGGCGGCGCTTCCCGCTTCGGTGACGATCATCGTTGGCGAAGAAGACCGTCTTGCCCCGCTCGAAGATGCCCAGTACATGGCAAAATCGGGAAGGGGTGCGCTCACCGTCATCCCGGGGGCCGGGCACATGTCGCCGATCGAGCAGCCAAACGCGGTGACCGCTGCCCTCCGCACCCAATGGCTGACCGGGTAGCCTTCTGGCCCGATCGAGAGGAGCGCGTGACCGACGGTGCGATCGCCGGGTCGCCGGTGTTGACTGCGGCGGGGCACCATTCGGCCCGTCGCACCCTGCCGTGCTCTCCCTTATCGTGTTGCTCATTGCAGGGATCGGCATCTTGAGAATGGTCGACGAGGACACGGGCAGGTGCTCTGCCGCAGAGGCGGACGCTGACGCGGCGGCGACAGGTGTCGTCGAACCTGGATGAGGCGAATCAGTGGTCTGGTGGTGGTGGCGGCTGTGATCGCTGCGGCGTGTAGCCAGGAGGTGACCCCGACCACGACCACGTCGCAAGGCGAGGCCCCGGTCGAGTCGACCGGACCGCAGACATCGTCGACAACGATCACCACAGGGACCACGATTTCGGTCGCCGACACTGTTCTCGCCCTGGAGAGCGTGGCGTCCGGGTTCGCCCAACCTGTGCTGGCCATCGCGTCGGGTGGCAGGCTCTTTGTCGTCGACCAACCGGGGCAGATCTGGGTGATCGATGAGGGTGACCCAGATGTCTTCCTCGACATCCGTGAGCGTGTGTTGTTCGGTGGTGAGCGGGGGCTGCTTGGTCTTGCGTTCCACCCCGACCACGATGACCTGCTCTATGTGAACTACACGGCGAGCACCGGGTCCACCGTCGTGGCGGAGTACCGGTTCGACGCCGACGGGGCCGACTCGACGTCGGAGCGCGTCGTGCTGCGAGTCGACCAGCCTGCCCCCAACCACAACGGCGGGATGATCGCCTTCGGGCCCGACGGGGACCTGTGGATCGGCATGGGTGACGGAGGCGGCTCCGACGACCGTTTCGGGCAGGCACAACGAGGAGACACGCTGCTGGGCACGATGTTGCGCATCGAAGTTGGCCCTGAGGTGACCCCGTACCGAGTTGCAGAGGACTATGGGTTCGCGGCGGCTGAGGTGTGGGCCATCGGCGCGCGCAACCCATGGCGGTTCGCCTTCGATGGGCGGGATCTGTGGATCGCCGACGTCGGCCAGAATGCGGTCGAAGAGATCAATCGGGTCTCGGTGGACGATCGCGGTCTGAATTTCGGCTGGCCGATCCACGAGGGGAATGATTGCTTTCGCGGAGGCTCACGTGCGGTGGCGACGAGTTCACCTTCCCCGTCCATGAGTACCGGCACCCCGGTGGGTGTTCCATCACCGGGGGCTACGTATACCGGGGCGAGGCCATCCCGCAGCTCGGCGGCCACTACTTCTTCTCCGATTTCTGTTCCGGGTTCATTCGCTCGATCGCGCCATCCGGTGAGGTATTCGACTGGACCGAACAGACCGGCGCCGTCGATGGTGTGACCTCGTTCGGTGTGGACGCCGACGGTGAGCTTCTTGTGGTCTCTGCAAGCGGCGTCGTGTACCGGGTCGTCGAGAGATGATCGCCGTTGTCGGCTCGGTGAATCGAGACTTGGTCATGATCTGCGACGCTCTTCCCCTCCCCGGCGAGACCGTGCTCGCTTCCGGCCACTTCGAGAGCCCAGGGGGGAAGGGAGCAAATCAGGCAGTAGCCGCAGCCCGGCTGGGAGCCCAAGTGGCGCTGGTTGGTCGGATCGGTGACGACGATGCCGGGCGGATGTTGGTTGAGGCGTTCGAGGAGGACGGCGTGGACGTCTCTCTGATTGCGGTGACCGGCTCGGCGCCGACGGGATTGGCAGTGATCACGGTCGACCGAGCAGGAGAGAACACAATTGTGGGGAGCCCGGGAGCCAATTTGTTGGTCGACAGCGCCGACATCGCCGATGCTGGATCGCTGCTCAGGGCCGCTTCGGTCACGCTGCTCCAGCTGGAGATCCCCCTGCCGACCGTTACCGATGCGGCCAACGCCGCAGGCGGCACGGTCATGCTCAACGCAGCGCCGGCGCGACCGCTCCCCGATGAGCTGCTCGAGGCGGTCGACGTGCTGGTGGTGAACCGCGCTGAGCTCGAGACCCTCGCCGGCGATGGCGATCCGGCGGCGGCAGCCCAGTTATCGGTGCCGACCACGGTGGTGACGATGGGCGCCGACGGAGCTGCCGTGGTCACCGGTGATGTCGTCGCCGTGTTCCCGGCGCCTGAGGTCGACGTCGTCGATACCACCGGAGCCGGCGATGCCTTCTGCGGTGCCCTCGCCGCCGCCTTTGCTGTCGGGATGGAGATGAGCGATGCGGTGAGTCGAGCGGTGGTGGCTGGTGCCCTGGCAACGACGGCTTTCGGGGCGCGGTCGGCGATGCCGATGGCGGAAGAACTGGAGGCTGCCCTGGATCGGTGACTGGACGAAGCCGTATCACGAAGACCGTATTTCGTACAACGTATTACGTATTACGACAGGAAAATGAACGTACGTGATACGTGATACGAAATACGAACCGGCCCGGTTTTGCCGGGCCGGTTCCGGTGTAGGGGGGCCCTGTATTCTCCCCTGATGGCTCGTCGGATAATCATCGATACCGATCCGGGTCAAGACGACGCCGTTGCCATTCTGCTGGCGCTGGCCTCGCCGGAACTCGACGTTGTCGTCATAACCACCGTGGCCGGGAACGTCCCCCAACCCTTGGTGACCGCAAACGCGCTGGCGATGTGCGAACTCGCCGGTCGCACGGATGTGCCGGTCCACATGGGCGCCGACGGGCCCCTGGAGCGCGAGCTGTACACCGCCGAGTACGTTCATGGCCCCACCGGGATCGACGGAGCGGATCTGCCAACCCCAGTCATGAAGGCGAAGGACGACCACGCCGTCGACTTCATCATCGAGGCATGTCTGGACGCTGATGATCCGATCACGATCTGCCCTATCGGCCCACTCACCAACGTCGCCGCCGCCATTGCCAGGCAGCCGTCGATTGTTTCGGCCATCCGGGAGGTGGCGCTCATGGGTGGCGGGTTCTTCGAGGGAGGCAATACCACGCCCGTCGCCGAGTTCAACATCTTCGTCGACCCCGACGCGGCGAGCATCGTGTTCAACTCGGGTGTCCCACTCACTATGTTTCCGCTCGACGTGACCCACGAGGCACTCGTACTGCCAGACGACCTCGAGCGGTTCAGCGGTCTCGGGACCCGGGCCGGCACCGCGGTCGCCGGCATGCTCGACTACTACGAGCGCCATGACATCGAGAAGTACGGTTTCGAGGGTGCCCCGCTTCATGACCCTTGCGTCATCGCCTACCTGATCGAGCCACAGCTTTTCAGTGGCAAGCCGTGTCGGGTCGACGTTGAGACCGAATCGGAGCTGACGATGGGGCAGACCGTGGTCGACTGGTGGGGGGTCACCGGTGCCGAGCCGAATGCCATGGTCATCGACAGCGTTGATCGGCAGGGGTTCATGGACCTGCTGGTCGAGCGGATCGGGGCGCTGTGAGCCTGCCCGAGATGTCGATCCCACAGCTGGAGCCACCGTTCGATCGGGCGCTCGCCGACGCGCTCGACTACGTATTCGAAATCCACGACGACGTCGTATCGATCAACTTGGCGGGAAGCGTCTTTCGAGGAGAGACCGATCCGCGCAGCGGCCTCGACCTGTATGTGATCATCGGCGGAGAGCTGCGGCACCGAGATCAGAGGATCTTCGCCGGCGTCTCCACCGAGATGTTTTTCAATAACGAGAAGCGGGCGCGCGGGTATTTCGAACGGGACCAGCGGGAGGGAGGAGCATCTGCGCTGGCGCTGATGGCGTTCGGTCATATCATCTACGACCCGGACGGGGTGTTCGCCCGGCTCCAAGCCGACGCCCTTGATGTGATGGAGCGTGGCCCGACCGTGCCCGAGGAAACCCTCACGGTCAGGCGGTACGGAGCGGTCGATCAGATGGACAACGCGCTCGACGTCGCCGATCGCGATCCGGCGATGGCGCGGATCCTGGCGACGGAGGCGGTTTCGCAGGCGATCGCGGTGTGGTTCGTCGAACGCGGGGGATGGATCCCGCGGGGGAAGGACCGGCTGCAAGAGCTGCGGACGGTTGATCCGGAAGCCGCGATCGCGGTGGAGCGGTTCGTCGAGTCTGGGTCGGTCGCAGAAGCCGAGGAAGCCATTGCCGTGCTCCTGGGGGTCGGCGGATTCTTCGAGTGGGACTCGATCCCCGAGTTCTGAGTCGTCAGCGTTCAGTGTTCAGAGAGCGCGTACCGATAGGTGACGTCGTCTCGATAGAAGTGGAGCCATTTTTCCCGCTCTTGCCGCTTCGCGGCGGGCCGCTCGGGCCACGGCTCCGCAAGTGGTTGGTCTCATGACCGATGACTGATGGCTGATGGCTGGTGACTTCGCCACGCCCACCAGCCCAGGGCGAACGCTCCGGTGAGGATGAAGGCGGCCGCCGTCATGACGTCGGCGAAACCCGCTGCCTGGGCGGCTGCCGGCGCATCCGCCGCCGTGCCGCCACCGGCGTAGGCCACGGTGCGGGCCGCCCACAGCGTGCCGAGCACGGCGATTCCGGTGACGGTTCCGGTGATGCGAGTGATGGTCAGCATTCCCGAGGTGATACCGAGCTTGGCGTGGGGCACCGCGCCGAGGATGGCGCTGTTGTTGGGCGAGTGGAAGATGCCGATGCCGAGGCCGACGATGAGGCCGACGGCGAAGATCGTCGCTGCGGTGGTGGCGCCTTCGAACATGAAGGCCGCGGCGATGTAGCCAACGACCATGATGCTCAGGCCGGCCACGGTTACCGGCCTCGACCCGATCCGATCGGAGAGGCCCCCGGAGAAAGGTGAGACGATTCCCATCGTGATCGGTACCGCTGCCAGGACGAACCCTATCGCTCGCGGCGACAACCCCATGACGTCGGTCAGGTAGAAGGGCGCGATCAGCAGCAAGCCCGCCAGGGCAAAGAACACGGTGAATCCGGTCACCAGATTCACCGACAGATCGCGGCTTCGGAACAGCGAGAGATCGACCATCGGGTGGTCGATCCGCCGCTCCACGAGCACGAACGCCACCAGCGAGGCCGCCGCGGTCGCAAACAGAGCGAGGTTGACCGGGTTGGCGAAGCCGATTTCCTGTCCGGCGGTGAGGCCGAGCAACAATGCGAGGAGCCCGACGAAGAACAGGGCGGCTCCCACGAAGTCGAAGCTCTCGCCGCCTATCGGCTTGGTATTGGCCACGAACTTGATCGCGGTCAGGGTGCCCACGATCCCTATTGGGATGTTCACCAGGAAGATCCACTGCCAGGATGCCGCCTCGAGGATGAACCCGCCGATGATCGGGCCGGCCATGATCCCGATCGAGGCCATGGTGGAATTGATGCCGAGGGCCTTGCCCCGCTCGGATGGAGGGAACGCCTCGGTGGTGATGGCGAAGCCGAGGGCGAAGATCATGGCAGCACCGACCCCCTGGAAGATCCGGGCGCCGATCAGGATCCCGATCGTCGGCGACAAGGCGGCGAAAAGAGAGCCCAGGGTGAACACGGCAAATCCCGCAGTGAAGATCGGCTTCTTGCCGATCATGTCGCCGAGCCGGCCGAAGCCGAGCACGAGCGTTGTCTGGGTCAGCAAATAGGAGAGCACCACCCATTGGGCGACGGCAAACGTCGTGTCGAAATCGTCTACGAGTGTGGGGAGGGCAACGTTGAGCATCGTGCCGTCCACCGTGCCGAGAAATATCGCCATGGCGATCGCAACCAGCACGTACCATTTCTTGGAGTAGTCGATGCCCTCGGGCGGGGTCTCAACGCGGGGCTCCGCTTCTTCGATGGCCATTCCGCGGAGGGTAGGGGAGCGTCGTCAGTCCCAAGTCGTGCCGTGCCGGCCTCAACTCCTGCGAGCTTGGTACACCGCGACATCAGATGACGGAGCCGACGGTCTGCGCCCGGCTACTCGCAGATCGTCAACCGGTCAGTGTGATGTAGATCAGGAGCTCGCCGCCTTCTTCCTCGACCTGGACGAGCACATCGACC
>JACZST010000148.1 GCA_022574065.1 Acidobacteriota bacterium | reverse complement strand
TCGTTATTGGGCGCAAGGCGATGCGGGCGTTATGGCGCATAGTTGGTGATCGGAGCGGGCCTCGACGGATTCAGCCCCCAATGGTTCCCGCGCTGATCAGAACCATCGACGGAACCAGTTCTTCTCGAAGAGCACCTTGCCGAGGTGCCAGCGGCGGTTCGCCTTGTATAGCTTGACCTGCGGGGTCGGTTCGGCGTAGAAGTTGCCGCGGCCGAAGCCAGCTTTGCCACCTCCTGTTTCGACGAAGCATTCACCGAATCCGTCGTACGACGCTGGTTCACCCTTTCCGGTGATGTCTCGGGCGATGTTTTGTGCGACCACTTCGGCTTCGCGTTCGGCAAACACTCCCGCCATAGGGAGGGGCTTGCCCATCTTGAGGGGAATCCCGGTCACATCCCCGATGGCGTACACACCCGGGAAGCGCGTGTCCAACGTGTTGCGGTCCACCGGGATCCAACCGGAATCGTCCACAAGGCCGGACTCGGAGACGACCCGAGGCGCACAGTGGGGGGGCACGTACGCCAGCACGTCGAAGTCAGCCGTGGCGCCGTTGTCAAACGTGATCCACCGAACTCGCGCGTCGACCTCTGCGACCTGGTGCTCGGGGTGGTAGGCGATCCCCTTGTCTTCAACCATCTGACGTACCCCTGCGGATACTTCCGGGCCGGTGACGCCCATAGGACCAGGCTCGGCGGCATACAGGTCAACCTGGGTTCGGTCACCGATTCCTCGCTTACGGCAGTAGTCGTTGATGAGCATCGCTGCTTCGTACGGGGCCGCCGGGCACTTGTAGGCAGGTGTTGCAGTGAGGACGACGATCCTGCCACCGTTGAAGTCCTCGAGGGCGTCCTTGAGGCTTTCGGCGCCAGCGAGCGTGTAGAAGTTGTGGCCGCCTTCTGCCAGGCCGGGGATGGTCTCCGGGGTGAGTTCTGCGCCCAGCGACACGACAAGGTAGTCGGCGTCCAGGTCCCGGACCGAGCCGCGGTCGTCCCCCGGGGACCGGTCGGCGAGGCGTACGCGGCGCGCCTCGGGTTCGATCCGCTCGATCTCGCCGTGTGTGACCTCGATGCCTTTCTTGGTTAGTCGGTCGAGGGGTCGACGGATCTTGCGAGCGCTGCGTTGACCGGTCATGAGCCACAACAATGACGGTGCAAATAGGTGGTCGCGTTCGCGGTCCACGATGATCACTTGATGTCGTCTAGGGAGCTTCTTGCGCAGCGTCGTCGCGGTTACTACTCCGCCTACCCCGCCCCCCAGGATCACGATCGTCTTGGCATCGTTCATGGTGCGTCCCTTTGTGTTCAGCGATCTCGTCTCAGCCGGTCGTGTCAGAAGACCAATACTTGGTCGGCTCGTCGGGTCCACTCGGTCAACTCGTCCATGGTGCTGCGGTGGCACCCGGCGGCAAGCTCATCGTCGGTGATGCCCCGAGCATCCATGCACGTTCCGCAGACACCGATCACCCCGCCCCGCTGGGTCACCGAGCGCAGCATGGGTTCGAGGTTGTAGTAACCCTGCGGTACCTTCTGGCCGCTCTTGGCGCAGGCTGCCGCGTCGCCGATGAGGAACACCCGTACCTGCTCGTCCTCTTGTTTGGCGAGCGATGCGGCGAGCCCTAGTCCGTTGTAGCTGCGCTCGGTTCCATAGGGCGAGTCGTTCAAAACCACCAGCACACTCATCGCTACCGCTCTTCTCCCACCGCCGCCGGGAGTCCCGCTTGACGCCACTCGCGGAACCCATCTTCGAGGCGGCGCGCCCGGAACCCGTGCCGGTGCAGCAGGCTGAGGGCTGAGGGTGGTTGGTTGTCATGGGCTACAGCGTGCCTCGAGTTGAGTACCCGGTCTAGGGTCCCATGGCCCTGCTTGCGCGCCAGACCGGGTCCAACTTGACATAATCAGCATGATGTGCGCTTCGTGAGATCGGCCCATACTGCACTCTTCGTCTCCGGCAGTGCGCTGATGGTGAACAGGCACCTAGCGGTCACTGCAAAGCATGTCGTCGAGGACTATTTCTCAAGGATCGAAGGTAAGCCGTCAGTGGACGGCCATCACGCGTCCTTCACAGTGCTGGCAGTCCAGACCCTTGAGATGATGCCCCACCTCCTGAGCGCTCCCGGCCTCGAAGAAGGCATCGACTCCGATAAGCATGCGCCCCACCTCGGCTGATCCGTCGCTCGACGCGGCGACCAGGACCAGGCTGGAGCAGGGCGCGGCGCGGGCCGAATTTGCCACCATCGGCTGGAACGTGATGGAGATGTTCATCACGATCGGCCTCGGCATCGCGGCGCGGTCGCTGGCACTAATCGCCTTCGGCATGGACTCGATGGTCGAAGTGTTCGCGTCGTCCGTCGTGGTGTGGCATCTGCGCCACCCCGACCGGCACGACGCCGCCGTCACCGCCTGGGCGTTACGGCTGGTCGCCGCCGCCTTCTTCCTGCTGGCCGCGGTGCTCGTCGTCGCGGCGGCCGTGGTGCTTCTGGCGGGCCACACCGTCGAGGACTCACCGCTGGGTGTCGGCTACCTGGCCGTCACCGCTCTGGTCATGCTGTCGCTTGCGCTGGTGAAGCGTCGCATCGGGGTCCGCCTCGGCTCCGCGCCGCTGACCGCAGAGGCCCGGATGACGTTCCTCGACGCGGCGCTAGCGACGTCGGTGCTGCTCGGCCTAGTCGCCAACACCGCATTCGGCTGGTGGTGGGCGGACCCGGCTGCCACCATGCTCGTGGCGGGCGCCTCGGCCTTCGAGGGGATCCAGAACCTGCAGGAAGCGGCCGAGTTGGAAGCCAGCGGTTGAGCTCGGGAGCTCGTAGGCCGGTTCCTGGACGGCTGGACCGTTCGCCGCGAGCTCGCGTGAGTGTCGTTCTGTGCGAGGCTTCAACCACTTTCCGCGATCCAGGCCATCAAGGATCAGCAGGATCGGCGCGAAGTGGTGTGTTCGGCCTGCCGAGTTCCCGAGACCGACGGGCACCAGAGGGTCGTCATGGGTGTCGCAGCTCGGATAGCGTGAGATGCATGGAAGACCTTCCGGAGCGGACCGACCTCGGATACCTGTTGGCCCGGGCCTCACAACGCTGGGACGCACTTCTCGCCGAGCGCTGCAAGGCACACGGCTTTCCCGAGGTGCGACCTGCCTTCGGTTCGATCTTGCTGCCCCTCTTCCACGAAGACGGACTCCGCATGGGCGATCTCGCCGACCGGGCGCGTATCGCGAAGCAGTCGATGACGACCCTTGTCCGCGACGCCGCAGCGGCCGGCCTGGTAGCACGCGAGATCGACCAGGAAGATGGGCGTTCCCAGCGTGTGTGGCTCACGTCGAGGGCCGAGGAGTTTCGTCCCGTCGCCCGGCTGATCCTCGATGAGATGTGGGAACGGCTTGTCGATGAGAACGACCCGGCCTCGGTGGACGTCTTGGTGCGTTCGCTAGCGACGATCAAGGGGCTGTCGCTGAATCAGGACCGCTAGAGGAAGAGACTGACGAGGAACGCCACTTCGGCTGCCATCAGTGCTCCGAGCGCGACTACTGCGGCGATTCCGCGATGGTCGCTTCGCTTGAAGCGGAACAATCTGGCAAACAGTCCGGCCGTCGCCATGGGGCTTGCGCTCCACCACAAGTCGCGCCTGGCGCCTGGGCCGGCTCTCCGCATCACGTCGTCGACGGATCCCATCGCCCTTGCCACCGGCCCCAGCATTGCCCTGCTCTGGCGCTTCACGGGAGCGGTCCCCTCGAGCATGCTCCGGAGCGCATCGCGTATGAGGCGGTCGTCACGAGCCCACTGCGCTCTGAACACCACCTCGCCAGTAGCGTCGAGGAGGAACGCAGCGTTGGGTTTTGCGTCCAGGCGCTGATGAAGCTCTCCGTCGAGCGCGTCGACAGCGATCGTGAACGGCACGTCGTATCGCTTTTTGAGGGAGCGAGCGTGGCCCAGCTTCTCTTCGTCAGTGGCGGGTTGTGGGAAGTGCGCTCCCGGGTGCGCTTCGCGCACGTTGAGCAGCACGAAGTCGACACGATCTCCGAACTCTTCGTGCAGCGTATCGATCACCGGCATTGCGCTGTCGGTCATCGGGCAGGTGATCGATCCTGTGACCAGGAGCAATGGCTGCTCCCGATCTCCCCCGATCTGGATCGACCCGCCGTCGAGGGTGGGAAGCTCGTACGCAGAAAGGAAGTCTCCTGGTGCCAGGGCGTCGTTGCTGAAACGCAGGTCCCGGAAGAGCAGCTTGGGCGAGAACCGGTCGTATCGGTACGTATCCCCCGTTTCGGGGAGTGGATTGGTTCTTTCGATCGTCCGCATCGTCCCTCCGATCGCAATTAGTACGTTACCAGACTAAATTCCAAACCCACTCTGTCCTAGGGTATTCCCCAGCGTGCTGGCCGCAGTCCATTATTTGGGGCACCAGGCAGCGTGGTTCGTACCGAGATAGCGCTAGCTCAGCGAAACTCGAGTAGGGACACGATCCCGGCGGTGCTGCCTCGGCCACGAGGAGGCCCAAGTGCTGGGTATGAGCGACTCCCGATCACCCGATACGAGCGATACCGCCCAGATCGCGAGTGCTCGGGATCGGCACTTCCCGGGCGGGTTTCTCACTGACTAGATGTCTCGGATCGACCTTGCAGGGACGTTTGGCCCTATTGCCCAGCGGATCGGCTATCTAGCGTCGAATGTGACACGCAGTCGTATTGCCACGTCTGGATGGGGTGAGACTCGTTACCCGCGGGCGGACGTACGACGCGATGCGGCAAGCTGAAGGAGCCGTGACATGAAGCGACTTGCGATTCTCGCGGTGCTCGCAGCGGCGGTCATTCTCGCCTTCCGGAAAATGGTCCAGCTGGATGGCCCCGCGGTTCGGGCAAGATGCTCGGAGATATGCGAACGGATGCTCGGCCAGATGCCCGAATCGTTTCCCCCCAATCGCATGATGGCCGACCTCCACGACCTGAAAGAACAGACCGCCCACATCCTCGACGTACTCGAGGGTCAAGCGGAGAGCTAGGCGCCTGTGCTAGTCGCCACTCCTCAGCTAGACCGACCTGCAGTTCTGAGCCCGACCGGCGACCCGCCCAGATCTCCCAATCTGAGCGATAACGATCAGATCCGATAGTGCTCTATATCGGCACTTCGGCGTGCGGTCCGTCGAGCTTGCTGGTTCGCGGTGCCAGCCGAGCACATTGCCGGTTCCGGTCCACGTCACCGCGGGTCACCAGGTAAGAGAACATCGACGACAACGACGAGAGACGGCGCTTGATCGTCCGCGCCGACAATCCCGACTCGCCATCGGCCAGGCGCACCACCTTGGGGTCACCCGCCGAGCGTTGCGCCGTGATAAACGCCAACACATCCGCCGTGGTCACCTCGCCCTGATCCTTCGGCACCA
>JACZST010000147.1 GCA_022574065.1 Acidobacteriota bacterium | reverse complement strand
ATGTGATCTGCGTCGGAGCGGACAGCATCGCCAACCCACCCCAAGGCGTGTATGCGTGTGGCGCATTGCTCTACTACCTGACGGAGATCCCAATCGATGTCGAGGGGACGTTGTACGGAACCCTCGAGATAGGCACCGCAGCGGGGTTCAACGGTCAAACCAGCCAGACCGCCTCCAACACGACCGTACCCGAGTTCGAACCGGGCCTCGACGGGTATGACCTGCCATCGAGCGACATCGACGCCGGCGGCGCGGTCAGCTGTAACACTTAGAGGGTCCCACTGCGAGCATGTACCTCAGACGCTCTTCCGGTCGAGACCGGCGCGTTCGAGCGCTGACACGACAGCGGCCAGTGGGAGACCGATGACATTGCTCCGAGAGCCGACGATCTCGGTGACGAACCGCTTCCCCTCACCCTGGATGGCGTACGCCCCGGCCTTGCCAAGCGGCTCGCCGGTCTCGACATAGGCGACGGCCTCTTCGTCGCTGATCTCCCGCATGGTGACGAGGGTGACTTCGAACCCATCGTCGACGATCACTCCGCCGCTGGCGAGGGCCCACCCGGTAATCACCGCATGGGTTCGGCCGGCCAGACGATGGAGCATTTCGATCGCATGGCCGCGGTCGGTCGGTTTGCCGAGGGCGTCGCCGTCGACCACGACTGTGGTGTCGGCACCCAGTATGAGTGCGTCCTCTTCACCAGGCGAGAGTGCCTTTTCCCGTGCCAGACGGGTGACGGTCTGCTCAGGTGCCTCATCGGGCAGGGCGGTTTCGTCGATCTCGGGAATCTGCCGGGTAATCGAGTACCCGGCCGCACTCAGCAGCAGCGCTCGGCGCGGAGACGAGCTGGCGAGCACGAGATCGGGCATATCTGCATCCTGGCACGATGACAAGTAGCGTGCACGAAAGCAAGGAGTGAACGATGGAACGCACCGTCTTCGACCAAGAGCACGAGCTGTTCAGAGATTCTGTCGAACACTTCACGGCGACGGAGATACTGCCAAACCACGCCACCTGGGAACACCAGGGCAAGGTCGACAAGGCAATGTTCCGCGCTGCGGGGGACGCCGGCCTGCTCGGCATGGCCGTTCCCGACGAGTACGGCGGAGGAGGCGTAGACGACTTCCGGTACAACGCCGTCATCAGCGAGGTCTTCGCCGCCTCCGGAGCCGGCGCATCGGGAGCCTGCATCACCCTGCACAACGACATCTGCCTTCCGTACTTCCTCGAGTACGCCGACGATGAGCAGCGCAAGAGGTGGCTGCCCGGCCTGGCCGACGGTGACCTGATGACGGCGATCGCGATGACGGAGCCTGGAACGGGATCGGATCTGGGAGGCATCGTGACCACGGCCCGGCCAGACGGAGGCGACTACGTCATCAATGGCTCGAAGACCTTCATCAGCAACGGGATCAATGCCGATCTGGTCATCGTCGTCTCCCGCACCGGAGAGGATCCGCACGGGGGTCTCACCCTGTTCATCGTCGAGGACGGGATGGAGGGTTTCGAGCGGGGCAGAAACCTCGACAAGATCGGCTTCCACGCCCAGGACACGGCCGAGCTGTTCTTCAACGACGTCAGGGTGCCGGCATCGAATCGTCTCGGCGAGGAGGGGATGGCGTTCGGTCAGCTGATCATGAACCTTCCTCAGGAGCGTTTCAGCATTGCCGTTAGCGCGGTCGCCGGAGCGGAAGCGGCCTTCACGCTTACCCTCGCCTACGCCAAGGAGCGGATGGCGTTCGGGCGACCGATCGGATCCTTTCAGCACAACCGGTTCGTGCTTGCTGAGATGAAGACCGAGATCGATCTAGGTCGGGTGTTCGTCGACCGTCTGCTCGAAGAGCACATCGCCGGCCGGCTCACTGTCGAGCAGGCCGCAGAGGCAAAATGGTGGAGTACCGAGATGCTGCGACGCGTTGTCGACCACGGCTTGCAGATGCACGGCGGTTACGGCTACATGCTCGAATACCCGATCTCGCGTGCATTCGTCGACGCCAGGGTGCAGACGATCTACGGCGGCACTACCGAGATCATGAAAGAAATCATCGGCCGCGGCCTGGGGGTTTGAGTATCAAGTAGCCGCCTGCTTGTTACTTGATACTTGCTACTGGAAGGCTGAGATCCCTGTGATCGCTTCACCGAGAACGAGGGTGTGTATCTCGTTGGTGCCCTCGTAGGTGTAGACCGATTCCAGGTTGTTCATATGGCGGATCACCGGGTACTCGAGGGTGATGCCGTTCGCCCCGAGCACGCTGCGTGCTTCCCTGGCCACCTCCAGGGCTGAGCGGACGTTCACCATCTTGCCGAAGCTCACCTGCTGGGCGGTCAGCGTCCCTGCATCTCGCTTTCTGCCGAGATGCAGGGCCAGCAGCGAGGCTTGATTGACCTTGACCATCATCTCGACCAGTTTTCGCTGGGTGAGCTGGAACGAGCCGATCGGCTTTCCGAACTGCACTCTCTCCTTGGAGTACGACAGTGCAGCTTCGTAGCAGGCTCTGGCGGCCCCGGTCGAGCCGAATACGATGCCTAGCCGAGCCTCGTTGAGACACGACAGCGGCCCCTTGAGACCCACGACGTCCGGCAGGATTGCGTCTTCAGGGACCCGCACTCCGTCCATAACGAGCTCGGAGGTCACCGATGCCCGCAGCGACATCTTGTGGCGGATGTCGTTGGTCGAGAACCCAGGGGTGTCGGTGGGGACGATGAACCCGCGGATGCCGTTTTCGGTGTGTGCCCAGATGATCGCAACGCCTGCGATGCCGCCGTTGGTGATCCACATCTTGGTGCCGTCTATCACCCAGTCGGATCCGTCCTGTCTGGCCGAGGTCTTCATAGCTCTTGGGTCGGATCCGGCGTCTGGTTCGGTGAGCCCGAAACACCCGATGATCTCGCCGCTCGCCATCGGGGGCAGCCACTGCTGCTTCTGCTCCTCGGATCCGAACGCCCAGATCGGATACATAGCGAGCGAGCCCTGCACCGAAACGAAGCTGCGCACGCCGGAGTCGCCGGCCTCCAGCTCGCGACAGGCCAACCCGTAACTGACGGCGTTGGTTCCGGCGGTGCCATATCCGTTGAGGTGCATTCCGAGCAGGCCCATTGCCCCCATCTCTTTGGCCAGCTCTACGGGGATGGTTCCTTGGGCGAACCAGTCGGCGATATCCGGCAGCACTCGATCGGCGACGAACGCCCGCACGGTGTCGCGAATCAGACGCTCCTCGTCGTCGAGCATGGCATCGACCTCGAGGAAGTCCCCCCTGTACTCGCCTCCAGGTTTGATCGGAGTGCTCATCTGGCCAGGTTACCCCTCGCTGTTACCTGAACGGTTTGAGGGCTCCTGACCGTCACCCCACCACAAGGTGCGCTGCGGGAAGGCGATCACAATATCGCGTTCGGCCAGTTCGAGCGCCACCGCGCGGGCAACGGCGTCGACCGCTCTCCGCTGCTCGATGATGGTCGGTTGGTGCCAGAAGCGAAGCTCGAACTCGATGGCGTTGTCCCCGAACCCGGCGACGAGGGCCTCCGGCCCCGGCTCCGTGATGACGAGTTCGCAGCCGGCCGCAGCCGTCTGCAGCGCATCCTTGGCCTCCTCCAGGTCCGTCCCGTAGACGACCCCGACCTCGAGCGATGACCGCCGCTGCCCCTCCTTGGTGAGGTTGGTGAGGGGCTCGTTGACGACCGTCGTGTTGGGGACGTTGAGCTCCGTGCCGTCGACCGTGCGAATGGTCAGGGTTCGGCCTGTGATCTCGAGCACGGTGCCGGTCCCCGCCGTGGTCTCAATCTGGTCTCCGACGACGAACATCGTGGTTCCCTGGAGCACCAGGCCCGCCGAGAAGTTCTCCAGGAGGCCGCGCCCGGCGAAGAAGGCGACGCCGGCAATGAGCAGAAGGCCGATCAGGACAGGGCCGAGGTTGACTCCAAGGACCCCGAGGGCGTAGATGATGCCGACGAGGATGACGAACCAGCCGCCCGCGCTGGCCATGAGCAGTTTGTAGTTCTGCGGAATCTCGGGGAATTTGCGAAGTACCCGCCTGAGCAACCGCCGTGTCAGTGCTGCGATGAGGAAGCTGAGGGCGACGATGACGATGGCCCAGACGAAGTCCCACACCGTGATCGCTTCGGTGTCGAGGACTTGGTCGAGATCGCCGGGGATTCCAACCTGCGCCAAGCGGCTCACCGTGACACCGGCTCCGCCTCGAACAGGCTGGTCTGGCCGAACGGCGGTACCCGCCGGATGCCGGTCCAGGCGGTGCCGTCCATGAATGCCCAGGAGCGACGGTGGATCCGGGTCGGCCCGCAGGCGGCGAGGGCTGCGAGGTGTCTGGGTCCGGGATACCCCTTGTTGCTATCGAACTCGAATCCCGGAAACTCCGGCGCGAGTGCGCGCATCAGCCGATCTCGCGTGACCTTGGCCACGATCGATGCCGCGGCGATAGTCAGTGATGTCGCATCACCGCCAACAATTCTGGTCGTTCGCGGGTGACCGACAAAGTCCCAGTTGCCGTCGACGAGCACGTGGTCCGCAGCGACGCCGAGGCCGGAAATGGCTCGCCGTGCGGCGAGGCGTTGCGCTGCCGACATCCCCAGCTCGTCGCACTCCGCCGAACTGGCGTGACCGACGCTCCAGGCCACCGCCCAGCCCGTCACCCGGTCGAACAGCGCCTCCCGCTCGCTCTCGGTGAGCATCTTCGAATCTCTGATCTTGTACACCCGTCGATCGTGAGGGGCGACAAAGGCACCGACCGATATCGGACCAGCCCACGCGCCCCGACCGACCTCATCGACCCCGACCACGATCTGACTTCCCGCGCCCCACAGCTCGCGTTCCACCATGAGGCCGGGTGGCTTTGATCTGATGGCGTTCCTCAACCTGGGGACGGTCACAGGACGAGGTTACCGAGAAAGCTCAGAGTCATGAGTCATGAGTCATGGGTCATGAGTCATGAGACTGCCGTCAATTGAGGCGGGGATCGACCGGGAAGTCTGCGTACAGGGCAAGGCCGCTGTCCTGTCGCTTCAGCACCCGCTGCCACAGGGTGCGGGGGACCGGGTCGAAGACGTCGTCGATGCTGGCAGGGACCGGGAACCATGATCCGATTGTGACCTCCAGGTCCAATTGGTCCGGACCCCACCCCGCATAGCCTGAGAAAACGCGGAGGTCTTCCACTCCTGGGAAATCGGTCGGCGTCTGTGCCAAGTCGATGAAGCCGATGGAACCGAGCACCGGCTCCCAGACATCCGATCGGCCGAATCCGCTGCGACGGGCTACGCCGATCGCGGTCTCTCGCTGTACGGGACCGCCCTCGTACACGCGTGACGGCGGCGTGAGGACCGTGCGCCAGTCTTCGACGAAGTCGGTGGCGGCAAGGTCGAGTGGACGGTCGAGCACCACGCCCACCGCGCCTTCGTCG
>JACZST010000146.1 GCA_022574065.1 Acidobacteriota bacterium | reverse complement strand
GAGCCTCGGCTCGATCCACTGCCGCTCCTCCGAATCGGGGACGAACTCGGCGACGACGGTACGCAGCTTGGTGCGCGCCTTCAGCGGCTCGTCGGTCTCAGCGATGTTGGCGCGGGAGCGAACCATCTCGGTCAGGGCCCAAAAAGTGACGCCGTCGCCGTATGCGGGGGAGCGGCCCTGATGCCAGCGGAACACTTCGGTGAGGCCGTCGATGTATTTCAGCAGTTCCCAGGCAAGGCGGCTCTTGCCGATCCCGGCCTCGCCGACGATCGACACCAGCCGCGCCGTCCCGTCACGGGTGGTGGCGTGCAGCTGATCCTTGAGGAGACGGAGCTCATCGTCTCGGCCGACGAACGGCGGTTCGAGGATCTCCCACTTGCCCCTCCCGCCGCGTTGGCCAACCACGGAAAGCGCTCGCCAGGCGGTAACGGGCGCTGACTTGCCCTTCATGTCCTGCTCGCCGACCAGCTCGTAGCGAATCGCAGCCTCGGTGAGCTGTTTGGTGGCGTCGCCAACAAACACCGTGCCCGATTCGGCAGCCGACTGCAGCCGCGACGCGGTGTTGACGATGTCACCGACGACCAGGCCCTTCTCGTTGCCGCCGGATCCGACCGATGTTTCACCCGACAGCACCCCGGCCCGTATCGCCAGCTCCGGGATGCCCATCTCGTCGCCAAGTGCCTCGACAGCATCGACCAACTCCAGGGCGGCGCGTACTGCCCGTTCCGCATCGTCTTCCTCGGCGTGGGTGGCACCCCAGAAAGCGGTCACCGCGTCGCCAATGAACTTGTCCACCTCGCCGCCGAACCGCTCGATGGTCTCCCGGGCCCGGTCGAAGTAGCGGGTGAGCATGGCCCGCACGTCTTCTGGATCACGGGATTCGCTGAAGGTGGTGAAACCGACGAGGTCGGCGAAGAGGACCGATACGAACCGGCGTTCCCCCGGCTCCGAAGCCGGGGTATCAGCAGCTGATGTAGCCGTCGGCGCCACGGCAGCAGTTGCGGTCAGATCGTGGCCACACTCGCTACAGAATTTGTGACCCGGGTCGTTGGCATGCCCGCACGATGGACACACCGCACTCAGCGCGGTGCCGCACTCGAAACAGAACTTGTGGCTGCCGTCATTGGCCGCACCGCAATTACCGCAGATCAAACACATCTCCCTTTCCCCGGCGAAGCAAGGCTAATGCGCCAAATGTTTGCGTGAGAGCCAGTACGGCGAACGCGATCCGCCAGGATCGCCGAGGGAACAAAATCTCGTACAATTCACGGATGCGACCGATCATCACACCCGCCGAGTCGGCGCGGCTGGACAACGCTTCTACCGAGCCCATCGAGACCCTCATGGAAAGGGCGGGGTTTGCCGTAGCCGTCGCCGCCGCCGAGATGGGCGTTGGCTACGGGGACAGGGTGACGGTGCTGGCCGGCCGCGGCAACAACGGCGGTGACGGATACGTTGCCGCCAAGCACCTTGCCGACCGGGGGGCACAAGTGACGGTGCAGTCGCTCGGCTTCCCCACCGGGGAGCACTCGCCCGCTCGGAAGGCGGGGACGGCCGCGGTCCGCGGCGGGGTGAGGGTGCTTCGCCTTGGTGAACCTGAACCGACCGACCTGGTGATCGACGCCCTGTTCGGCGTTGGCTTCCGCGGGAAGCTACCCGATGAGGTTGTTCCTTGGACGGAGCTCGAGACGCCGGTGCTCGCCGTGGACGTGCCGTCTGGCATCGACGCCTCAACCGGGGAAACCGCGGGTGCCGCCTTCAGCGCCGATGTGACGGTCACGTTCCAGGCTGCCAAGACCGGGCACTTTTTGGGCGAAGGTCCTGATCGCAGTGGCGTCTTGCGGGTAGTCGACATCGGGCTCGGTGCGCCCCGCGCCGAGCTCATGCTGTGTGAAGCGGTTGATGCGCCCTCTCCGGTTCGTGACCGACGGGCGCACAAATGGTCGGCCGGGTCGGTAGCGGTTGTTGGAGGCTCACCTGGGATCACCGGGGCGGCCATGCTGGCGACGCGGTCGGCGCTAAAGGCCGGCGCCGGGGCGGCAACCATTGTGTGCGCGGCCTCACTCGTGCCGGTCTATGCGGCGCTCGACCCCGGAGTGATGGCGGCCGGAGTAGGCGATTCCTACTGGTTTCGGGCCCGTGACGTCGACGGGGTGCTCGAGGTCGTTGAGCGTTACGACGTCCTCGTCGTTGGGCCAGGGCTTGGGCCGGTTGACGTGGAATTTGTCGAAGGCCTGATGGCCCGCTGGGAGGGACCGCTTGTTCTCGATGCCGACGGCATCAACGCCCTGGACGGGGTCGCGGCCTTGGCCTCCCGGTCCGCGCCGAGTGTGATCACGCCACACGCCGGCGAATTCGCTCGAATGAGTGGCGAGGATGCCTCCTACCAGGCAGCAGAGCGGCTCGCAGACAAGACGGGCACATTGGTGCTGCTCAAAGGGTCCCCGACCTTCGTCACCGACGGTGTCGAGACATGGGCGGTGACGACCGGGGGTTCCGAGCTGGCCACGATCGGGACGGGAGACGTCCTGGCCGGCATGCTTGGCGCCTTCATCGCGGGCGGATTATCCGAAGACGTAGCGGCACGGTCGGCGGCGTATCATCACGGTGTCGCCGGCGCGCGCTTGGCGAAGCGTGGCACGGTGATGGCGACCGATCTGGTCGATGAGATCGGTCGGCCATAGGACGGTCACAACGAGGCGATCGCTCCACTGCCGGGCGACTAGGTGCTGTCGTCCCTGCTGTTGATCGATGAGGAGAAAAGGTGACCGAGCAGAAGAAGCGCACCGTGTTTTCCGGCGTGCAGCCGACAGGGAACATCCATCTCGGGAACTACCTTGGTGCGTTCCGCAACTGGGTCGCCCTCCAAGACGATCCCAACATCGAGCCGATCTACTGCATCGTCGATCTGCACGGGATGACCAACCCGTACGACCCGAAGGATTTCGAGGCGGCGCGTTTGGAGACCGCCAAGGTGCTGCTCGCCATCGGGATCGACCCCGACCGGTCCTTGTTCTATATGCAGAGCCAGGTCCCCCACCATCCGGAGCTGGCGTGGATCCTGGGGACTGTTACTCCGATGGGTGTGCTCAATCGGATGACCCAGTTCAAGGACAAGACGGAGCGGGGGGTGCCGGCCAATCTCGGGCTGTTCTCATACCCGGTGCTGATGGCGGCGGACATCCTGCTGCTCAGAGCCGACCTGGTGCCGGTGGGCGACGATCAGAGGCAGCACATCGAGATGACCCGCGACCTCGCCGAGCGCTTCAATAACCGGTTCGGGGAGGTGTTTCCCGTCCCGGACAGTCTCGTTCCCGAGACCTCGGCACGGGTCATGTCGCTCACGGACCCGACCACCAAGATGTCGAAGAGCGATCCAAATCCGAAGAGCAGGATCGATGTGCTCGACAGCCCCGATGAGGTACGCAAGAAGATCATGAGCGCGGTCACCGATTCCGAACCCACGGTGCGTTTCGACCGCGCCCAAAAGCCTGGGATCTCCAACCTCCTCGAAATCATGTCGGCGTGCACGGGCAGGTCGATCGACGATCTGGCCATGGAATATGCAGACGGCGGCTACGGAGTGTTCAAGGAGGCCGTCGCCGAGGCCGTGATCGCCGAGCTGGCGCCGATCCGCTCCATCTATCAGAACCTCGATGATGCCGACGTGGCCAGGATCCTGCAACGGGGCGCCCTCGACGCCAGAACCAAAGCGGAGGGCTACCAACAAGAGGTCCGCGACGCCGTAGGCCTGCATCGGCAGTAGCGAAGTAGCGAAGTAGCGAAGTAGCGAAGTAGGAAGTAGATCAGTAGCCAAGTAGCCAAGAAGCGAAGTAGCCGAGGAGCGAAGTAGCCGAGGAGCGAAGTAGCCAAGTACCCGAGGAGCGCGACAGCCTGGATCTGGTGTCCGAGCTGCGGTAGAACGGCTACATGCGCGACTTCAAACGGCTCCTCGTTTGGCAAAAGGCATTTCAGCTGTCGTTGGACCTCCATAGGGAGGCAGACGGATTTGTTGGCCGATATAGATTTGTTCTCGGCGATCAGCTTGTCAGAGCGGCCCTTTCGGTTCCGGCCAACATCGCCGAGGGCGCGGGACGCGAATCCGTGAAGGAATTTCGGCGCTTTCTGACCATCGCATTGGGATCGGCAGCCGAGCTCGAGAATCACCTGATGCTTGCACGCGACCTCGAATTGATCCCGGATTCTGCTGGATATCTGCGGGAGACCAGGGAGGTCCAGCGCATGTTGTCGGGCCTACGCCGCAAGGTCCGATCCTGATCCTCTGATCTACTTTGCTACTTCGCTACTTGGCTACTTCGCTACTGCCTAACTCGCTACCCTCACGTGGGCTGGCGTCACTTGGAGGTGGGGCTCGATGGAGATCGAGATCGGTATCGCAAAATCGGGTCGGCGTGCTTGGGGATTCGACGACATTGCCATCGTTCCTTCGCGGCGTACGCGCGACCCCGAAGATGTCGACCTCGCCTGGGAGATCGACGCCTTCACGTTCGATCTCCCGCTGCTTGCCTCCGGCATGGATTCTGCGGTGAGCCCATCGACGGCGATCACCATTGGCCGGCTCGGAGGTCTGGCGGTCCTCAACCTCGAAGGCTTGTGGGCTCGATACGAAGACCCGATGCCCGTCTACGAGGAGATCTCAACGCTCCCTGACGAGAAGGCCACGCGGCGGATGCAGGAGCTGTACCTCGAACCGATCAAGCCCCATCTGATCACACAACGCGTCGCCGAGATCAAGGCGAGCGGCATAATCGCGGCGGGGAGCCTGACACCGCAGCGTGTCACCGAATATATCGACCACGCCAAGGAGGGTGGGCTCGATGTCCTGGTGATCCAGGGCACGGTCCTCTTCACCGTGATCGCCGCCGTCGTCTTCTGGTACATGGGGCTGTACAGGGGGGTGTGGCGCTATGCCTCCATGAACGACCTGCTGGCCATCACCCGGTCGGTCTCCGTGGCCATCCTGGTCTTCCTGCTGGTGATGTTCCTGTGGACACGCCTCGACCAGGTTCCCCGTTCGGTGGTGATCATCAACTGGTTCGTGTTGATGGCGCTTCTCGGCGGCCCGCGCTTCCTCTACCGGTTGATCAAGGACCGGCGCCTCGATTTCCACCTGGAGAGGGGTGACGATGCCCGCGTGCCCGTCCTCTTGGCCGGCGCCGGGGACGGCACCGAGATGTTCATCCGGGCCCTGGGCCGCGACCGTCAGGCCAATTACCGGGTGGTCGGCATCGTCTCCGAGAAGCCGTCCCGGGTGGGGCACCAGATCCACGGCATCGAGGTCATGGGAACCACCGGGGAATTGGCCGCCGTCGTCGAACGGCTGGCCGAGGACCGCCCCCAGCGCCTGATCCTGACCCACGAGGGCATGGACGGGACGCGGGTGCGGGCGCTTCTCGACCAG
>JACZST010000145.1 GCA_022574065.1 Acidobacteriota bacterium | reverse complement strand
ACCGAGGCGCTGGCGACCTACCGCGAGTTCCGAGAAGCGCTGGCCGAGGAGTCCGGGCTCGACCCGTCGCCCGAGCTCCAGGACCTGGAGCTTCGGATCCTGCAGCAGGACCCCTCGCTGGGACCGGCGCTGCAGCAACCGATCGGGCCGGGAGTGGCGATCGCGCTTCCCGCCCGCTATTCAAGCTTCGTGGGGCGCGACCGAGAGGTCGCCGCTGGGCCGTCTTGAGACGAATCGGCTGGTAACGCTGGTCGGCCCAGGCGGCATCGGGAAGTCGAGCCTCGCCATCGAGGCGCTGCGCCTTGGTGAGCAGAGCATGGTCGCTCGCTTCGTGCGGGTGGATGTCGAGGCGGCCGGGGAGGGTGACCTTGAGCTCTCGCTGGCGCTGGCGATGGGACTGCAGCCGGGACCCTCATCTGACCCTGAAGCGGTCATCATCGGGTACGCCCAGCAACGCCCCCATGTCTTGCTCTTCGATGGGTGTGAATCGCACATCGATGAGGCGGCGGGGGTGGCCGACCGGTTACTGGTGTCGTGTCCGCAGATGCGCATCGTCGCCACCTCGCGCGAACCGCTGGGGCTGGCGGGTGAGACGACGGTGCGGGTCGGTTCCCTCGATACGGACGAGGCGCGGCGGCTGTTCTGTGAGCGAGCCGGCTTCGATGCGACCGGGCTCGACGAGACCAGCGCCGAGCAGGTCGCAACGGTGTGTACCGCTCTGGATGGTGTCCCGCTGGCGATCGAGCTGGCGGCGGCTCGACTTAGCTCGATGCCGTTGCCGCGTCTGGTCGAACTGCTCGACGACCAGGTCGATCTGCTACGACGATCCCGCACCTTCGACCCTCGGCACGGTTCCCTTGCCACGGCGCTTGAGTGGAGCTACCAGCTCCTCGACGAGCAACAGCAGCGCGCTTTTCGGATGCTGGCGGTGTTTCGGTCCGGTTTCGAGATCGGCGCCGGGTCCGTGGTCATCGACGACCGGTACGGCGCTGACATCATCGACCGACTGGTAGAGGTCTCGCTCATCCAGCCACCCGACGCACGCGGTCTGTATCGGATGCTCGAGCCTATTAGGCAATACGCCCGATTCGTGCTCGACCAATCAGGCGAGGAGGACGAGGCCCGGGACCGCCATGCCCGCTGGATCGCCGAGCGGTGCAACGAGATCTTCGAAGCCGAGTGGACACCACAGATATTTGAGGGCCATGCCTGGGTCGTGGTGAATCGCTTCGAGTTGGCCGCTGCGCTCCAGTGGTCGATCCAAGCAGCGAAGCCCGACATCGGGATCTCGATCCTCGCCTCGGTCGGGCGTCGCCTCGCCAACCAAGGCCACGGAGCCCTCGTACTGCCCTTCGCACTGGACATCATCAACCACCAAGCAGCAACCCCTTCGAGGGAACTGGCCGTGGCCATGGCCCACACCACCCACATACTCCACCTAGCGCTCGACCACGACGCGGCGCGGGCTTTGATCAACCGGGCCGAGACCCTCGCCACCGAACTCGATGATCCAATCGCGCTGGGCACCGTTCTCGCCCGCAAGGCAGCCCATCTCGCGGAGGCCAAGGGGGGACCTCGACAGGAACACCTCGACATGATCCTGCACGGGATGTCGCTCCTCGAACAGGCCGCCGGCTCAGCACCCATCGAGTATCACAACACGTCGGTGATGGCGGCCAACCTGGGCGACATCGGCCTCGCCGAGAAATATGCCCACAAGCTACTCGCTTGGGAGAAGGCTCATCATGGACCCACGACAGCAGACGCGGATGCCCGCCTCGGTGCAGTCTCCCTCCTGCGGGGCGATCTCGACCAAGCGATCGAGCACATTAGGAAGGCAGCCTCGGGCCACAAGGCCCTGCTGGTCCAGGATCGCGGTCACTGGGTCAGCCTCGCGTGTCTACTCACCTACGCCGATCGGTACGAGGAGGCGGTCGAGGCGCTCGACACCGCAGTAGAACTCGGCGACCTTTTTGGCCAGGATCTCACCGACCTGGCAGCTCCACGTATGCGGGTGGCTTTTGCCGCCAGCGACATGAATGCCGTAATGACCCATGCTAGGGAATGGTTCGCTTGGGCCTTGCGCACCGAGGGTCCGTTGCGCCAAATCGTCCCCGATCTGTCGGCCCTGTTGCGGGGAGGGCCCGTCGCGGAGTCCGAGTTCCTCGCCGTGCTGCTGCCGCTGGCCCAGGCGCTCATGGCTGGCGGCGACACCGAGCCGGCCTGCCGATTCGCCCGAGCCGCATCGGCGCTGATGGCGCAGACCGCGTTCGGTGCGTGGGACGAGATCGGCGAAACCGAACGGTGGGAGCAGCTCGCTGATCAATGTCCCCAACGCGAACACGACGAACCCATCCAGATGTCACTCGAGGAGGCATTCCACGAAGCCGCACGGTTAGTGGGCGTGGAAACGCGACCGTCGTCACCCTGAGGATCTCACCTCGGCACTGATCCAGGTAGCGGAGGCGTCGTCGACATAGCCAAACCGGTCCGAAGGCCATTCCGCGCGTGTGGGAGCGTCCCGCTGTGGCCCGGGACGCTCCCACACATCTATATTTCGTTATCGGCTCGCCAGGGCGGTCGCGTAGGCGACGGCGCCGGTGGGCGTGCCCGCCGCGGCGAGAAAGTCGCCGTCAATGACGGTCACCCCGTTTGCCTTGATCACAGTCGTCAGGGGTCGGGCGGCGGCGGCGCCGGCGGCGCCGACCAGTGCCATCACCACGAACAGCGTTGCCATGATCTTGTTTCGCATCGTGTCACCTCCTCTCCGTACGAGCCGTGCGCTCGTGCTACGGGGTGCACAATGCCGACCGCCGGTTTCTGCTTGGCAAGCATCCGGTAAACGCCCCGGCGACCGGTGACTTACCGGGGTCCCGCCGCTGCATCGGCAGCGGCAAGCCCCAGACGGCTGGCGCAACCGACGCGCCCCCTCATCGCGAGCTTCGACTTCGGCGTCGCGCAGGTCGGAGAAGACGCTCAGCTCAAAGGAGGCACGCTGGGTCCGAACCAGGAACTCAGTGCCCGGAGCGACCGATCACGCGCAAGAACGCCCGGCTCAGTACCAGATTGCCGTCGTCTCCCACGGGAGGCCCCTTCGAGCGCCTTCAGGGGCCTTCGGCAACCCACACCGGTTCTCGACCTCCGTGGTGGTCGCGGAAGAACGCGTGCGCGCCCGCGAGCACGCGAGGGCACTGCCACGACCTGCTACTGGCACCCCGCCGGGCACCTCGGACCTCGAGTATCGCCTCGTGTACCGTCGTTTCGGCCCTCAACAGTCGGGACGTACCAGGCCACAGACCTAGCACGCACCTCTGGGTCCTAGGCCTAGCGCGCCCCCAGGCCAGGAGTCTGGTTTGGGTATTAGGAGGGCGACGCAACCGACCCTCACCTTCGATAACCAGTGGCCCAAGCCTCCCCATCACCAGATGGAGCGCGGTGGCCTGGATTAGAGCCATGAAATGCGTGGCGGGTTCCCATTGGATGCAGTCGGCCCTTTGGCTTAGGGCCAGGTTTCGGTCGACAGGCATCCAAGGGTTACAAGCTCAGAGAGCGCGAAAAAAAAAACCACTCGTTCAGCTCATCTCGACCACGGTCCGCGTCTAAGGTTTGTGGTCGGCGTGAAAAACGCAGCTACTTCCCTGCTGGATTCCACTCCGGACGCCACACTGGGTGTACCGGGGACGTTTTTCACCATCCAGAATGCCGCCTCGAGGTCCGGGTTACCCGGACCTCTCGCTATTGGGAGGTGCGGAGCGTGACCGAGAATCGAGAGAGCAAGAAAGCGTGGTTGTCGGTCGCGTTGGTCATGGCGCTCACTGCCGGTCTACTGGCAGCGGTGCCGGCGGCGGCCGGTGGCCCAAGCCTCACACCGATCTACGACATCCAGGGTGAGGGACACCTCTCGCCATTTGATGGAGGACCGGATGTCACGACTCGTGGTGTGATCACCGCGATTGGCTTTCGTGCCTTGTATGTACAGGATCCGGACGGCGACGGCAACGACGCCACTTCAGATGCGATCTTTGTCTTCGATTTTGGCTTCGGCGCCCGGACTGTTCGCGAATGCGTTGAGCTAGTCGGTGAAGTCAGCGAGTTCATCCCTGGCGGGGCTGCTACCGGAAACCTCTCGACCACTCAGATGTTCGCTCCGGGTATCACGGTCATCGATTGCGAGGGAGCGTTCGGGCCCGGATACGAGTTTCCCGATCCGGTTGTCATTGGCAAGAGCGGCAGGATTCCACCCAACGAAATCGTAATCAGCGACGACGAGCTGCCGGTCAACCTGCAAGATGTGCCCGGCGACTACGACCCCGATGAGGACGGCATCGACTTCTACGAGTCGCTCGAAGCGATGCTGGTCACCGTCGAAGCTCCGCAAGCTGTTTCGGCTACTCGGCGCTTTAGCAGCTTCAGCGCCGAGTTCTTCACGGTGCCCAACCGGGGCGATAAGAAGATCATCGCGCCCAAAGACGCGCTGACCGAGCGTGGGGGCATCTTGCTTCAACCGGACCCTGCCGGCACTGGCGACCTGAACCCGGAGAGGGTGCAGATCCAACTGTCGGGTACGCCGTTGTACCCCGGCGACATGAACCTTCAGGTGAAGGTCGGTGACCGCCTCGACGACGTGACCGGTGTCGTCGGCTACAGCTTCGGCAATTACGAGGTCAACGCCACCCATGAGCTGACCATCATTGATCGCGGCCTGACACCGGAGACCTCGAAGATCAAGAGTGCTAAGGATTAGGTCACCGTCGCCAGCTACAACGTCCTCAACCTGTCTGTAGCCGGAACTGGTGACATGGCTCAGGCGGACGCACTTGGTGCCCAGATCGTGAACAACCTGGAGTCGCCCGATGTCATTGCGCTTCAGGAGATCCAGGACGACAGTGCCGAGCCCGATGACGGAACCACCACTGCCGAGGCGACGCTTCAGATGCTGGTCGACGCCATCGTCTCTGCCGGCGGGCCAACATACGTAGCGTTCGACGTTGCTCCGGATAACAACACCCAGGGTGGTGTGCCGGGTGGAAACATCCGCACCGCCTTCCTATACAACCCGGATCGGGTGGACCTACTCGGCTTTACAGCGCTGACGTCTGACCTTCTCACCACCGCAGGAGCCGACCCGACTGCTTTTGATGGGACCCGGACTCCGCTGGTGGGGATGTTCGAGATGAACGGTTCCGAGTTCACTGTGATCAGTGTTCACAACACATCACGGTTCGGTTCAACCCCGATCTTTGGTGGTCCCCAGCCCTTCGTCCAGGCAGGCGAGGCGGAACGGGAAGCAGAGACGACGGCTTTGAATCAGTACGTCGACTTCTTGCTCGAGTCTGACTCAAACGCACGGGTGATGGTCGTCGGCGACTTCAACACGTTCGAGTGGACCGATGAACTCCTCGAGGACATGCCGGGTCCGGAACCAGCACTGAACAATCTCGTGCCGTTTAAGGCCAAGAACC
>JACZST010000144.1 GCA_022574065.1 Acidobacteriota bacterium | reverse complement strand
ATGGTTCTGACCAACACGTTCGCTTGGGAACCGGACAAACCGAGCCTGCGAGCCATGCTCAGGGTGATGGGTTCGCGCTCATTCGAATGGCTGGATGTGCGCACCAATCTGATGCCCGCAATGAGCGGCACCCGATTCGGCGTCGGACGCCGTCTCAGCCCGGCGGGGAAACGTGCGTTCCGCGGCCCGTTGCACGATAGGGCTCGGCTCCGCCGGTTCCACCGACTGATGCGATCGGCGGTTACGAGTCCCGAGTTCATGGCGATGATCGAGGCGACAACCAGGGACGAGATCAACGACCTACCGGTGCTGACCATATTCGGTGCCCGCAACGACCCGTGGCGCTTCCAACGCCGACACGCCGAGGTCTTTGCTGACCATGAAGGCCACACCATCGCCAAGGGCTACCACTTTCCCATGATGGACGAACCGGACCTGTTTGCTGAACTGATCCGGGATTGGATCACTCGCCGGGTCCTCACCGGAGGCTGAAACGCCGCCTTTGGGAGCACTCGAGCGCCGGCGCAGGTCGTAACATCCCGGAGATGAGTAACCAGCCGGTCCCGTCCCTCAAAGACGCCGACCTCACGCTGAAGGTGGAGAAGGAGGATGCGAACGATCGCATCGAGGCCGCCCAGCGGCGCATCCTCCAGCTCCGCCTCCAGCTCGGGGGCAAGCTTGGCACCGGTGAGATCGGCCCGCCTCTCTGTTTTGTCTTCGAGGGATGGGACGCCTCCGGTAAAGGGGGTGCGATCAAGCGTCTGGTTGCTTCGATGGACCCCAGGCACGTGCGTGTTGTCCAGATCGCCGCTCCCACCCCGGACGAGCTCAGGCATCACTGGCTGCAGCGCTTCTGGCCGGAACTGCCCGGGTGGGGCGGCGTCGCCGTGCTCGACCGCTCGTGGTACGGGAGGGTGCTCGTCGAGCGGGTGGAAGGTCTCGCAACGGCCGAGCAATGGCGACGCGCCTACACCGACATTCTCGACTACGAGCGGACGCTCGTCGACGAGGGGATGGTGTTCGGCAAGTTCTGGATGCACATCTCCCAGGACGAGCAGCTGAGGCGTTTCCAAGCCCGCGAGAAGAGCGATCTCAAACAGTGGAAACTCACAGACGAGGACTGGCGCAACCGCGAGAAACATCGCGAGTACACGATCGCGGTCGAAGAAATGCTGGCCAGAACGTCATGGGACGGAGGGATGTGGAATGTCGTTCCCGGTGAACAGAAGCGCTACGCCAGGGTGACCGTGCTCGAGACCGCCATCGCCGTCATCGAGAACGGTATGCGACAACACGGGATGGAGCCGCTGGAACCGCTCGACGTCGATTGAGTCGAGAGTCGAGGGTCAAGACTCTCGACTGTACAGCGCCTCGATCTGGTCGCCGTACTTTGCCATCACCGCACGCCGCTTCACCTTCAGGCTCGGCGTCAGCATGCCATTCTCGGGTGTGAACTCTTCGTCGGTGAGCACGAAGCCTCGCACCCGTTCGTAGCCCTTGATCGGGCCCGACTGCCGGTTGAGCTCGCGCCCGATGAGATCAACCACTGCGGTCTCCTTGAGCAGCTGCTCCACCGATCGATCGCCGAGCCCGAGCTCCTCGGCCCAACCGTTCAGCGCCTCCAGATCGGGCACGATCACGGCCACGTTGTGCGGTCGCTGCTCTCCGTACACCATGATGTTCGTGATGTACCCGGAAAGCTGGAGTTGCTCTTCTATCGGGGACGGCACCACGTACTTGCCGTTCTCCAGCTTGTACTGCTCCTTGATCCGTCCCCTGATGGAGATGAACCCGTCTTCGTCGCGTGAGCCGAGATCGCCCGTGCGGAACCCGCGGTCCGCGGTGAAAACCGCTTCGTTCTCTCCCGGCAGGTTGTAGTACCCCATCATGACGTTGGGCCCGTAGATGACTATTTCGCCGACGTCGTCGCTGCCGATGGCGTCGGTGTCGATCTCGATGCGCACGCCTGGAATCTCCTTGCCCACTGTCCCCACCCTGCGGGTACCGGGCCAGTTCGCAGCAGACACCGGCGAGGTCTCGGTGAGCCCATAGCCCTCGTAGACGGTCATTCCCAGTGCCGAGATGAAGTTGGCGACCTCCGGCGAGATAGCTGCTCCGCCGGTGATCGAATACCTGAGCCGCCCGCCAAAGCGGTCCCTGACCTTGGAGAACACCAGCCTGTCGTATATCCCATTCTGCAACTCCACCCACCGGCTCGTTTTGCCTTCTGCGGCGAGTTTGGCTCGCTTGTCGGCATTGGCCATTGCCAGGTCGAAGATCTTCTTCTTGACCCCGCCCTCGGCGGCCATCAGCTTCTGGAGCCCGTCGTAGATACGGTTGTAGACCGCAGGCACCGACACCAGGAGCGTTGGGCGGATCTCGGGGAGGTCCTCCATCAGGGTCTGCGCCGAAGTCAGGCCGGCGGACGCCCCTGCTGCCATGATGAAGTGGAGCTCGACCGTCTGACCAAACGAGTGCGCCCAGGGCAGGAACGACGCGGTGCGATCGTCTGGGCCGATGTCGAACAGGTCAGGGAACGTGTTGATGTTGCTGGTCAGGTTGGCGTGGGAGAGCATGACACCCTTTGGCTTCCCTGTGGTCCCGGACGTGTAGATCAGACCGGCGAGGCTGGACGGATCAGGGTGCACGGTGTCGACCGGTGCTTCCGCCCCCCGTTCCAAAAGCTCGGAGAACGTGATCGCCCCTCCACCGGCTTCGCCGTCGATGACGACAATCTGCTCGAGATCAGGGAGTTCGCCTGCATGGTCACCGAGCTGGGCGCGAATGCCGTCATTGGCCACGATGGCGACCTTGGCGCCGGCATCGGCGAGGATGTACTGCCATTCCTTTGCCTGCTGCGCTTCGTACATCGGCACCCATGCCGCCCCCAACGTGTAGGTGCCATACGCCCCGACGGCCCACTCCACCCGGTTGTCTGTGATCGCAGCCACCCGGTCGCCCGCGGCGACGCCGAGTGCGGCGAGGCCGGCTCGTGCCTGTGCCACTTGCTCGCCGAATTCGCCGTAGCTCAACCAATGCCATGAGCCGTCCGACTTCACCCCGAACAGCGGGTTGTCACTGAAGCGAGCGATGCTTGCTTCGAACAGGTCGGGAAGGCTCTTGAAATCAGTGCCCATCAGCGCCTCCTTAGGGGTTCTGCGCCGGCACCGGAGACAATAGTGAGACCCGGATCCATCAAATGGGGTGAAGGGCGTTCACAGAGGTTTCGGATACCCTGTTGCCATGACCCAGCGATCATTTGGTCAGATGGTCCGAGAGGCGCGCCTCGAACGGCATCTGTCCATGGGCCAGCTCGCGGCTGCGGTGGATCGGTCCACGGCCTCGGTACGGCGTTGGGAGCGCGACGAGGGGCTGCCATCCGAGGACGCCATCGAGACGCTCATCCTGCGGCTCGGGCTCGATCGTGCCGACGTGGACGATGCGCTGGCGGATCACCGTGGCGAGGATGCGGAAGCGGCGGTAATCGGCGAGGGCGACCCAATCGATGTCGTTCCACTGGCCGATGTCGCCATGGCGGTCGGCGCAGGAGCAGTCGTCGATATTCAGCCGCCCGAAGTTGCGGAACCATCTGAGCCACAGCCAACCCCAGCCCAACCCCGCACGGTGGCGCCCCCGGCGCTGATATGGCCGACGGCATCGGTCCCGGTCGAGGTTGTCAGACAGGACCAGACTCTGCTGGAGACCATCCGTGATCCCGACCGGCCATGGCTGGGTTACATACGAGCGGTGCTGACCATCGCGGTGCTGGCCGGGCTGGGTTGGATCCTGTTGTGGGCGATCCCCGAGTTCCTGGATGCCTTTGGCGAGGTGTGGGATTCGCTGTGGCAACAAGAGGGTGCCTAGAGGCTCCGCTTGCGGAGCCGTGGCCCGAGCGGCCCGTAGCCGAGAGCGGGAAAAATGGAGCTCCGCAAATAGGGTGCGATACGATCGCCTGAGCCGTGCTCCCCTACGCCAGAACCCGCGCGATCAGGCCCACTGCGCCGATCGTGGACAAGATGAGTACGGCATAGCGAAGCTGCTTCTGTTGCAGCCGGTCCTTGAGCCTGCCGCTGAGAAGGTAACCGACCAGGAGGGCGGGAAAGAGCACCGCAGCCACACGCACATCACCCCACCCGATGTTGCCTGACAAGACCCGAGCGACGACTGCGATCGACAGACCAATCGAGAAGATCATGGAGAGATTGGAGCGGGCGACCGGGCCTGTCTCGTCTGCGTACAGCAGGGCGAGCGGCGGTCCACCGATGGAGGCGACAAGACCGGTCGTTCCCGACAGCACGCCGGCGCCAAACTCGGTATAGGAATTGCGGGCCACCACGTAACCGGATCCGATGATGGCTACGGCGATGAGAACGATTGTGGCGATGGCGAGATCCAGGGTGACCTGAGTCGCCACGGCGAGCAGAGCGACTCCGATGATTGCCCCCGGGAACCGGCCGACGATGATCCAGGTGATGCGCTGCAGCTCGATGTGCCCCCGCTCTCGCCACGCCATCGTCATCGTCATCGGGATTGCGATCAGCAGCTGAGGAACCGGCGCCAGCCTCGGGTCGATGAGTGCAAGCAGCGGGACCGACACCATGGCAAATCCCACGCCGACGACCCCCTGGACGTTGTCGAGGGCGGCGGCGGTACCGGCTATATGGAGGCCGTGTCCATCTTCGTCTTGGCTCGTCGGGGTGTCGACGAAGCTTACCACATCGCCCACGTTGAGGTCGTCGTCACGGATGCCCGAATCCAAGATGTAGAGTTCTACGCCGTCGACACTGCCGTTTCCATCGCCCGATACGGCCCAGCTCTCGGAGGCCCCGATGCGGTTGATGCCCCACGGAATAAGCTGCCCGGAGCCGTTCTGCTCGTCAAAGACGCTCGGGTCGAGATCCATGAAGAAGTCGGGCTCGACCCATAGGATCGTGTCGTTGAGGGCGATCTCGGCCAGCACGCTGTCGAGCAGGGCCGCGTCGATCTCGACGGCGGCGCCGTAGAACACATTATCGTATAGGTAGCGCGTCAGCAGCTTGTAGCGCGTCAGCAGCTTGTAGCGCGTCAGCAACTTGTTAGCCCCCAACCGCGTCTCGTCCAGGGCCAGGACCAGGCCCACGGTCGAAGAGGAGGCGGACTTGCCCGCGGCGGGGCTTCTCCTGGCGCGGTCGAGCAGATGGGCGAGGCGCAGCTTAGAATCAGCGCGTGTCTCGATTCGCGCCGTCGGGTCGTCTGGCCCGTCGATCTCGGTGAAGCTGCTGTCGGCACAACCCGAGAGGAGGCTGCTGCTGGTGAACAACAACGCGGCGAAAAACGCCATAGCGAGCCAGTATCGTGTGAGATGTAGCTCCCGTCTCATGGTTCTTCTCTCTTTGCTGATACTCGATAATCAAGTTTTTTCAAGTTGACGAGATGGTGTCGTCAACTTTAGTTTGTTTGTTGTTCATGCGGCGGCCCTATACTTCAGACTCGG
>JACZST010000143.1 GCA_022574065.1 Acidobacteriota bacterium | reverse complement strand
CGGCATGTTACCGTCCTGCGACACTTCGGCCTACCATGCCGGTATGAGGGTTGTCTACCTCGCGGCCGGCGCCGGCGTTCTGTGGGCGGTGAGTGGGTCCAACGGCGGCGGCGCCCTGTGGCGCAGCGCCGACCGCTACGCCCGGAACCTGTATGATGACTTGCCGCCACCGGCGGTGCAGGCGGCGGCACCGCAGCCGGAGTGCTCGCCGGTGCCGGGCTCGACGTGACCATCCTCGAAGCCGGTGCGTACCGCAACGAATCGGACTTCACCCACCTGGAAGCCGACGCCTACCGCGACATGTACCTCGACGGGGGGCTCAACACGACGGCAGACGGAGGCATGGTCGTGCTGGCCGGAGCCACCCTCGGCGGCGGGACCGTGATCAACTACACCACCTCGTTCGCCACCCCGCCCGAGATTCGTCAGGAATGGGATACCGTCTCCGGGTTCTCCGACGTCTTTACCGGGGCCGACTATGAGGCGAGCACCGTGGCCGTGCAGACCCGCCTCAACGTAAACAAGGACTTCTGCTTTCCGTCACCGCGGGCACAGTTGCTCGAGAAGGGATTGCGAGAGTTGGGATGGCATGTCGACGAGACGCCGCGCAACGTCGTGGGATGCACCGAGGTGGCCTGCGGGTATTGCACGATGGGGTGCCGTATCGGCGCCAAGCAGTCGACGCTCATCACCTACCTCCAAGACGCCGCCGACCACGGGGCCCGCATTGTCACCGCGGCCCACGTCGAGCGGGTCATCGCCGACAACGGTACCGCCACCGGTGTGGTGGCCCGGGTGGGTGAGGCCACGCTGACCGTCCAGGCCAAAGCGGTCGTGCTCGCCGCCGGTTCGCTGCACACCCCAGCGATATTGATGCGCAGCGGGCTCGGCGGGCGAGCGGCAGGTGACTATCTCCATCTGCATCCGGTGACCGCGGTGTGGGCCCGCTTCGCCGAGCGGGTCGACCCTTGGTCCGGCATCCTCCAGGCGCGCTACAGCGACGAGTTCGCCAACCTCGATGGCCGCGGCTACGGCTTCAAGTTGGAGACCGCGCCCGTCCATCCGCTGTTTCCCGCAGCTTTTCTCGGCTGGGAGGACGGTGCCTCGTTCAAACGCGACGTGCTCGGGCTCGGACACCTCGACGTTGGCGGCATCCTGCTACGCGATCGCGACCACGGAAGAGTAGAGCTGCGCAAGGATGGGACCCCGGTTTGGAAATACGCTATCTCCAAATACGATCAGGCCCACATCCGCGAGGGCGTAAAGCGGGCTGCCGAGCTGTACGCCGCCGCCGGCGCCGAGGAGATCGTGTCGTCGACGATCCGCCCCGTCCGGTGGCGGCCGAGCAGTGGACGGCCCATCGAGGAGTTCATGACCGGCGTCGACGCCATCGGGTATGCGTCCAACCAGACCAACTACTTCACCTTCCACCAGATGGGTACCGCCCGCATGGGCGCCGATCCGGCCACCTCGGTGGTGGGGCCGGACAACGAGGCCCACGACACCGGGCGCCTTTTCGTCATGGACGGGTCATGCTTCCCCACCGCCTCGGGGGTGAACCCGATGCTGTCGATCACCGCCATCGCCCATCGCGGGGCGATGCGGCTGGCCGAGCGGATGGCGTAGCCAAAGGGTCGGACACTCCTGTCGAGCACTGTCGGCGACCCGACGAAACTATGCCAGTGGTGCTGCCCCGAAAGCCACGCTGAATCGAACGCACCAGATGAAAACCGTGGTGTAACGGTCGAGATCGACATCGTCTGGCAGCTCGTAATTCTGGTCGCCGATGTTGCCCTTGAGATCGCCGAGGTCGATGAAATCCTCGGGCGACCCGTCCGGGGGCCCGGTCGCCAGGTACACGTTGAGGTCGGGTCCGTTGTCCGTTTCGAAGCCCTCGAACCTCAAAAACCGCTGATTGCCGTCGGTGATGACCTTGGCGAGACCGGTAGTGGGGTGGCCTCGGCCGATGAACGACCCCTCCGCAAGCGTCGTCACACCCTCCGCCATCGGCTCGTCGACGGGATCATCTCCGGATTTGCCGGCATCATCCATCGCTTCGTTCATGGCGTCGGCCATCTCCTCGGTGGTTTCGTCGGCGGCGAGACCTGAGGCCCCTGGCCCGGCGACGAAGGGATTCGCCTCGGCAACCTCCTCGTCGATGAACAGCGTCTGGAACCCAAAGAACCCAAAGACCAGCCATGCGCCGACACCAAGCACAATCGCGGCCGCGATGGCCGAAACCAACGGCCGTCTCTTGACGAATTCCTTAACCCTGTTCATTGGCGTGTCACCCATCATGCGCAGGTTGCGACGGCTCGACCATTCTGCCGCTGGCGACCCTACACCCGAGTCTCTCCTCCCGACCTAGACGCCGCCGGGTTCTCCTCCCGGCCGGTGACGCACCCAGATGTTGTGCCACTCCTGTTCAGATCCGTGCCACGAGAAGCCCGGCGGCGAGGGCAACCGAGGCCCAGACCAGCCAGCGCAGCGGCCGCTCCCAAGTGGCGAGCAGCTGGGCCCGATTCCAGGCGGCGACGTCGAACTGAGCGGTTGCGGTCGTTGTCTCCCGCCGAACGAACCGGGCCGGAGTCGACAGGGAGCGCTGGGCAAGCGACAGCGCGGCGGCGAAGCCGGCGACGATCACCGCGCCGAGCGAGACACCTTCCGCCTGGACCCAATAGGCGGCGAGAACGGGGTAGGCGCCCCAGGCGACGGCGAAGCCGATGTCGGTGTGCAGGATGCCGGGCCATTCGAGCGGGTAGCCCACGGCGAAGAACAGCCCGAGGAGCGCCCACGCCCAGATCCATGGAGAGAGCGACGCCGACCCCACAGCGACGATGACGGCGGCCGCTCCCAGGGCGACGATTGCCATGGCCCACAGCGTGGCGTCGCTGAGGCGGGTTCCCAGCGGGCGGCCGTTGACTTCGTCGAGGGCGTGGGCGGCGATCCCGACCGCCAGGAAGAACACCAGCAGGGTCCAGGCCAGACGGGAGAGAGAGACGGTGGCGGCGAGGGATGCGCCGATCACGACATACGACAGATGCAACGCGGTGTACGGGGGGTGGAGGAGCCCGACGAGATCGGCCCGGCCAGACCCCGCTCTCGCATAGAATGCCGGCCCTTCACTCATGGTTTGGTCGCCGTGACCACCAACCCGCCGCCGAGCGACATGCGGACGACGGTGATGTCGATGAGGCCCGCCTCTTCCCAAGCTGCGGCAAGGCGCGGTGGCGGCCAACGGTCGGCGAAGGCATCGATGCTCGGCCCTAGGAAGGATCCGACGTCACGCCAGGGTCGGGAGATCATCCAGCCTGCGACGGGGAGGATGATTCTGGTGAAGCCCCACCACAACGGGCGCCATATTCCGCTCGGGCGTCCGAACTCGACCATGCCGACTCTGCCTCCAGGCCGGACGACCCGCGTGATCTCGGTCATCGCGCCCGGCACGCTGTCGACGTACCGCAACAGGTACCCGAAGGTGACCGCATCGAACTCGCCGTCGGCGAACGGGAGCTGCTCGGCAGTGGCGACGATGCCCGCTGCGCCCCGTTCCACCGCCCGAGCCAGCATCTCGTAGCTCTGATCGAGCGAGACTACCTCTGCACCCGCCGCGGCGAGCCGTCTCGTGATCGACCCGGTGCCCGCGGCCACGTCGAGCACCCGATCACCGGTCTCGACCGAGATGTCGCCAACCATCCGGTCTCTCCACCGGCGGTCTTGTCCCATGGAGAGCACGGCTGCCCAGCGTTCGTAGTCGTCGGGCAGTGGGGCGAACAGCCGGCGAGCCCGGGTCCGTTGCGAGGTCACCGCCGCGAGGTTACTCCGGCCTATCGTCGGGAAAACGGGCCCAGCGCCGCCAGGGCTGGGCCATCGTAAGCGGGAGGTGTCGCTCAGCTGCCCTCGGTGCGGTGCGGCGGGTCGGTATGAACCAGGAGCGGCGAAGGTGTTACCGGATCACCGATCGGATTCTGCTTCCGATGGTCGTCGGGAACGAGCGGGGGCGAATCTGGGCCGAACTCCATGAATCCGAACAGGTGGTCGAATGACCGGTTCTCGAGCATCAGTACGACGACGTGCTCGATGCGATCGCGGGGCCAGTCGGTCACGGAATGAACCTACTCGGGTGGACAGCGGGCTGGGCCTCCAGGCCGCCCCCGCAAGCTCGGCCACGAATCGCTAACCTTTTCGGTAAGGGGATTGGGTGGCGCACGATGGGCGACGGCAAATACTCGATCAACATCGGGGGCGACGTCTCCGGCCAGGTAGCCGTCGGGAAGAACATCGACCAGGTCCAGGTGTTGCGCCCGGCGGAGGAGGTCGAACCCCCGGTCCGTATCCTGTTCCTCGCCGCCAACCCAACCGACACCGACCCGCTTCGCCTCGGCGAGGAGGTCCGCACCATCGACGAGCGATTGCGTGAGGCGGACTACCGGGATCAACTCGATCTTGTTCCGCACTTTGCGGTTCGCCTGGAGGACCTGTCCAAATCGCTGCTGCGCTACAAACCCCACCTGGTGCACTTCTCCGGCCACGGCAGCCCATCGGGTGCCATCATCCTCGAAGATGCCTCCGGGCGATCCAGCGAGGTTTCGCCCGAGGCGCTTGGCGACCTCTTCGGAATCCTCCGGGACAACCTGCGCTGTGTCGTGCTGAACGCCTGTTACAGCGCCACCCAGGCCAAGGAAGTGACCGACGGCATCGACTGCGTCATCGGGACCACGAGGAGGATCAGCGACCCCGCTGCGATCCGCTTCGCCGGCGGCTTCTACACCGGCCTCGGTTACGGCAAGAGCATCGCTACCGCGTTTGCCTTGGGCCAGAACGAGATCGACCTCGCCGCCCTTGGTGAGGCCGATACGCCGAAGCTGGTCACCCGGGAGGGAGTCGATGCCTCTTCGATCCTCCTCGTCGATGCCGACGGGATCGGCCCATGAGCGACGCCGTGTCCAAGACGACGACCGAACCCGACATCGTCATCGACATTCGCGGCGACGTCTCCGGGATGGTCGCCGCCGGGGAGAACATCTACCAGCACCAGACCAACGTTTCCGACGGTGGGCTTGCTTACGTCCTCGAGGAGGGGGTGGTCCCCTTCAGAAAGGCCAAGCGTCCGATACGGCTCCTGTCTCGGGCCGACCCTCCGCTCCTCGACCGCGAGGATGAGACGGCGGAGGCCCTCGGTGCCGTCCGCCCTGGTGGCACGATCCAGGTCACCGGCGGGCCCGGTTCGGGCAAGTCGCTCTTCCTCACCCACCTCGCCTACGGCGAGATGCCGGTCACGCTCGAAGACGGAGTCGTCCACCTCAGAGCCAGGGGACAGCCTCTCTACGATCTGAGCTTCCGGCTCTTCTATGCCTTCCACGACTCGCTGCTGCCCACCGCCTACGTCCCGCCACCACCGCAGATCCGGCGAGAAATGGCCGGTATCACTGCGACCATCCTGATCGACGATGTGGACGACCTCGGGACCGACATCGA
>JACZST010000142.1 GCA_022574065.1 Acidobacteriota bacterium | reverse complement strand
GCTCGACGCGGTGGGGCTCGCCGACCGGACCGACCACAAACCGGGCGAGCTCTCGGGGAACGAGCAGCAGCGCGTGGCGCTCGCACGGGCGCTGGTGCTCCACCCGAGGCTGCTGCTTGCCGACGAGCCGACGGGCAACCTCGACCCGGCAACGTCGGTTGGGATCATGCGCATCCTGGACCACATCAACCGGACAGGGACCACCGTGGTCATGGCAACCCATGACCACGCCATCGTGGACGCGATGCGGCGACGCGTCGTCCAGCTCGAGCGGGGCAGGGTGATGCGCGATGAGAGCCGCGGCGTCTACGGGGCCAGCGCAGCCACCGAGGACCGGGAGGAGCCGGTCGACCGAGCCGTGACCGACGATGACCGCACTACCAACCCTGCATCGGCCGAGACGGACGTGGAGACAGCCGACACAGACCAAACTCCCAGCGACAAGGACGAAGGGATCTCCTCCGAGCCGACCGAGGTCGCCACCGAGGCCGCTGTGGAGGGAGACGGCCGATGACGGGCCTCTCCTACACGCTGCGCGAGGCATTCACCAACATCAGCCGCAACGGCCTCGTTGTTCTCGGTGCCGTGCTCGCCGTGTTCGTTTCGCTCACCCTCACCTTCGGGACGCTCGTGCTGGGGGAAGTCGTCCGGATCAACACCCTGCAATGGGCAGAAGACGTCAGGGTGAGCGCCTACATCCGCGACGATGTGTCGCCGAGCGGAATCACCGACCTGCAGACCGAGATGGAGTCGTGGCCCGAGGTCGACGAGGTGTTCTTCATGTCCAAGACAGAGTCCCTCGAGGAGGCTCGCATTCTGCTGGCGAACCGGCCGGCGGCGCTGCGGGTGATCGAGGACGACCCGAGCATCGTTCCGGCCTCGCTGAGGATCAAGCCGGTAAATCCAGACGACTATCAGACGATTGTGACCAGGGCCGAGGCGATGCCGGGGCTGCTGAGCGTCGAGTCTGCCGCAGAAGCGATCGACGGGATGATCTCGTTGCGCGACGGCCTTCAGGTCATGTCTCTGTTTCTCGCAATCGCTCTCGGCATAGCTGCCGTTGCTCTGATCGCTAACACCATTCACATGGCGATCTACTCGCGCCGCGAAGAGATCGAGATCATGAACCTGGTCGGCGCCTCAAACTGGTTCGTACGCACACCGTTCCTCCTCGAAGGAGCGTTCGAGGGCTTCGTCGGAGCGGGCCTTGCGGTGCTCGTTGTCGTAGGGGGCCTCCGTATCGCATCGAATCAGCTCACAGAACTCCCGGATTGGATCAACATCGGGATCCAGTCCGATTACCTCGCTCGGAGTGGGGCACTCGTGCTGATCTTCGGGGTTGTCGCTGGCCTCGCAGGCAGTGGATTGAGTCTGGCGGTTCACAAGTACCTTCGGACATGAGCCCCAATCGGCGGCTGGTTGCCGCCCTTGCCGCCCTAGCCACCCTCGTTGTCATCGCAGGCATGGTGCCCGCCGCCACCGCAGATGATCTGGATGACCAGCTTGACGACGTGAGGCATCAGATCGATGCCCTCTCCGAGCAGATCGACTCGGCCGCAGCCAACAGCACGAACCTCGCTGGGGATGTCAGGGCAGCGAGGGCGCGAATGGATGAGGTCGTCGCAACCATTGATGCCCTTGATGACGAGTTGGGCCTGGTCAGGGCCCAACTCGTCATCAAGGAAGAGGCGCTCAGGGAGGCGAGAACCGGCCTACACGAGCAGTACCAGGTGTTGGCGATCACTCGCACCGAGCTTGCCGTTGCTCGGGCCGATGTCGCGGCCTGGGCCGTGGAGACCTACATGTCGGCCGGCACCGGGGTGCCGGAGATCGCGTTTTCGGCCACGGCGTGGAACGACCTGATCCTCGCCATCGGATATCTGGAGCGTGTGACCGAGAGTGGTGCGGTAGCGGCGCAACGATTCGAGGTCCTTCTCTCCGAAGAGGAACGCACCGGAGCCGAGATCGAAGCGACGGAAGCCGCGCTGGCCGCGGAGGTCGTCTCGCTCGATGCGACCCGCGGCGAGATGGAACGAGTCCAGGCCGAATTGGATGCCAAACGCGTCGAGCTCGAGGCGGAGCTCGAGCGGCAGCGGTCGCTTTTGGCTTCAGTCGAGGCACAGGTCGCCGAGCTCGAAGGCGAGCTTGCTGCCCTGGAAACGGAGGAGGACGGCATCCGGACATTGATCGCCGAGCGGGCCACAACCGGTGGAAGGGCACCGGGGCAACTGGTCCGGCCGGTCCCGGGTGCGATCTCATCGGGCTTCGGGCTTCGTTACCACCCGATCCTCGGCTATCCGCGGATGCACAACGGGATCGACATGAACTGCAACTCCGGGGATTCGATCGTGGCCGCGGAAGCGGGGACGGTGATTCTCGCTGGCGTCAAGGGCGGCTTTGGGAGAACGGTCATGGTCGACCACGGGGGCGGGATGGTCACCCTGTACGCCCATCAGTCGGGCTACGCGGTTTCCACCGGTGACAAGGTCGCCGCAGGTGAGGTCGTCGGATACTGCGGATCGACCGGGCTGTCGACCGGTCCCCACCTGCATTTCGAGGTCAGGCTCAGTGGCGAGGCGGTGAACCCCGCCGGCTACCTCTGACCTAGTCCCGCCATACTTGCTGGCCGGCTCGCGGTCCCCTCGTTGGCCATGCTTGTTGGCCGGCTCGCGGTACGCTCGCTGGCATGGCCGAAGGTCGCAAGGTCGTCGGGAGAAATCGCCGTGCACGGTACGACTACGAGGTGCTTGACACCTTCGAGGCGGGAATCGTGCTCAGAGGGTCCGAGGTGAAGAGCCTCAGGGCCGGGCAGGTGCAGCTCAAGGATGCGTTTGCCTCACTCCACAACGGTGAGCTCTGGCTGGAGCATCTCCACATCGGACCATACAGCCACGCTTTGGTCGACGCCCACGAGCCGGAGCGACGAAGGAAGCTGCTGTTGCACCGACGGGAGATCGATCGGCTCGCCGGGAAGGTCAATGAACAGGGCCTGACGTTGGTGCCGCTTCAGATCTACTTCGTTCATGGCCTGGCCAAGGTCGAGCTCGCCCTCGCAAAAGGCCGGCGAACCTACGACAAGCGTAAGAAGATCGCCGACCGGGAGCAGCAGCGGGAGATGGATCGCGCCCGCAGGCGTTAGCCGAGCCCGAGGTCGTCTCGACAGAAGTGGAGCCATTTTTTCCGCTCTTGCCGCTTTGCGGCGGGCCGCTCGGGCCACGGCTCCGCAAAGGTGTCTCTCCGGTAGAGACCGGATCGTGTCATGTTTGCGGAGCGCCATTTTGTCCGCTCTTGCCGCTTCGCGGCGGGCCGCTCGGGCCACGGCTCCGCAGATGGCCCTCGCCGACGAGACCGGATCGTGTCATGTTTGCGGAGCCTCTTGGCGCTTGCGCGCGACTATGCGCGCCTCGTGGCGATCTTCGATGGTCCATCCTTCGGCGTAGAACCGAATATCGAGGCCGCGGACCAGGTCGGGGGCTTCGCCTTGCTCGAGGAGATAGGGGAGCGGCGGACGTCGGTGGCGATCCAGATTGCGTTCGGTGGAGATGGCGAAAGCCAGCAAGCCACCGTCGCTGAGTTGGGCGATCATCGTGGGGAACAGCCCTCGGTCGAGGTAGTGAACCACCAGGATGAGGTCCCAGGGACCCTCTGGGAACAGATCGCTCTCCAGATCGGTCTCCATGGTGGTGATCCGCTCATCGTCGACCTGGGACAGCGCGACAGGCGAGAAGTCGACGAGGGTGACCTCCCAGCCCCGATCCGCCAGCCACACGCTATTCCTTCCACTGCCGCCGGCGACATCGATGGCCCGGCCGCCGTCGGGGAGGAGCGGTGCGAGCGCGACGGTCACAAAGGCGGACGGCATGCCCGGTGTGTCGTTGCTGCGGTGGCGCTCGTCCCATGCATCGCTGCTCACCCTGCTATCGAAGCACAATCGGGACGTCGCTTCGAACGCTACAATGTACCCAAGAACGCGTCTCGCGTTCCCCTTCGGGGGTGACATGGTTTCGACTGTGAGGGTTGAGGCGCCGGAAGCGAGCCGAGATCCCCGGAACCTCGTTAAAGAACCGGGAACAACCATAAGTGCCGAAGACAACTTCGCACTCGCTGCCTAACTAAGCGGCGTGTCCGCCCGGAGGGTGCCTGCCTCGCCGGAATCGGGCAACGCAATGCAGGATGCTCCCGCCGGGGTGCCGGGACCGGCGGGGTAAGACAATTCCGGCTAGGGCCCAGGAGAAATTGCCGACGGCGTCTCCAGGGCTCCGAAAGCTCGCTGTCGGCTGCGCTCGGAGATGCCGACGCTGAAACCTCATGGGACGGGGGTTCGATTCCCCCCACCTCCACCGCGATTTCGCATCGTACGTGTCTCGGGACTCACTCAGTGAGAGTCCAGACACGTGCGAGGCTCCGGACGGCCGCCGCGACGGTGAAGGCGAGAGGCCGGCCGTAGAGTCTGCCCGTGACGAACTGTCCATCCTGCGGCAAGGAGAACGTTGAAGACGCGGTCTTCTGTGCCTACTGCGGCACGTCCCTCACCACGACGACAACCGAGGAGCGGCGGTTCCTCACCATCCTCTTTGCCGATCTGGTCGGGTTCACCGCCGAGTCGGACGAGGCCGACCCGGAGGATGTTCGCGCCCGGCTGATCCCATACCACCAGCGGGTTCGTGAGGAGATCGAGCGTTTCGACGGCACCGTGGAGAAGCTCATCGGCGATGGTGTGATGGCGGTCTTCGGCGCACCGACCGCCCACGAAGACGACCCGGAGCGCGCGGTCAGGGTGGCGCTCCGTATCCAGGCCGCGGTCGATGAGATGAACGAGGAGCAGGAGGGCCTCGACCTGTCGGTGCGGATCGGGATCAACACCGGCGAAGCGGTGGTCACCACCGGCGGGCAGGGGGAGCACATCGTCGGCGATGTCGTCAACACGGCATCGCGGATCGAGTCGATCGCACCGCCGGGCGGCGTTGTCGTCGGAGAGACCACCCATCGCGCCACCGAACTGTTGATCGAATACGAGGACATGGACCCGGTCGAGGTCAAGGGTAAGTCCAAGCCGCTGGCGGTGTGGAGAGCGATCGAGCCAAGAGGCCGCTATGGCGTCGATGCCGCGGTGCGGGCGCCGACCCCGTTCCTCGGGCGGGACTCGGAGATGAGCCTGCTCACCGAGACCTACCGGCGGGTGATCGACGGTGAGCCGCTTCACGAGACCGGAATCATATGACCGGGGCCGGCCTCGGGATCGCCGTCCTGGTCGGGATCCTCTCTGTCGTGGTGACGCTGGGCGTTCTCGAAGCGGGATTCCGATGGTTCCGGTGGCACCGGCTGACCTATGTCCCGCTCGGAGAATTTGCTGAAGCGTTGAGTGAACGGCACCCCGTGTACCATCATCGGTATACGCCGAACGCGACCGTGACGGATAACCAGTACGACTACACGGTGGTGTACACCACCAATGATCTGGGGCTCCGCGGCACACGGTCCTACGGACCGAAGCCCC
>JACZST010000141.1 GCA_022574065.1 Acidobacteriota bacterium | reverse complement strand
TCTTGGCCCAGGTGTCGCTCTGGCTGATCGGCGTCTCGATCCTACGGTTGATAACGGTCTCGACCGAGACCGGTTTTCCACCCTCCATGTGCACGTAGAAGTCGCGCTCGTATCCGAGACCGCGGATCGAGCGCTCCTTCCAGATCGCCCGGTCGCCTTCCTTAGCGACGGTGGCGATCTTCGTGCGAGCTTCGTCGAGCGCGAAGTTCCGCAGCAGGAATTGCGGGACGACGTGATGGTCGCGCGCGTAATCCTCGACGAGGTCGCAAGCCCTGCGGCAAACATCCACCAGATTTTTGGGCCACCGCTCCGTGTCATCGTTGCGTGAAAACTGGAGAATACTGCGCACGATCCGGCCGCAGCGAGCGGCCTGTTCTTCATTCCGATTCAGTGCATCTTTCCACACTGCCTTGAAATCGGCGTCGTTTTCACACAGCAGAGCGTACTGGGCCGAGTTCAAGATTGCGCCGATGGGATTGTTGATCTGATGTGCGATTCCAGCGGCAAGTGTGCCCACGGAGGCCAGGCGTTCGGCTCGCCGCAGCCGCGTTTGCGATCCCGCGAGTTCTTCGGTGCGCCTTTCTACGAGTCGTTCGAGTTCGTCGCGATATTGGGCGAGAGCCAGATCGCGCTCTTCAAGGTTCTGGAGCATTTCGTTGAAAGCATCCACCAGAACTCCGGTTTCATCGTCGAGGGACTTGCTGGCTCGAAGTGAGAAATCAGCTTCCCGATGGACGCGACCGGCAATCTCGGCCAGTGAGCGGATCGGAAGCGAGATCGAGCGCTGAAGCCGCGAAGATAGAAGAACTGCAATCATGCAGGAAAGAAGCGCGACGATGCCCGCAACAACCTCGAAGCGGCTCACCAGGCCCTGCAACTCTGCGAGATCGGATCGGATCACAATGATGCCCAGAGCGCCGGAGGAACTGGTGATGATACGGTGGACTTGGATGTGCTCGCCGTCCGACGAGAGGTCGTCCCCACCCATTGCTGCCTTTAGGGGGGCACTCGCGTCCACCCCATCGCGGAGGTACTGGGCAAAAATGTTGCCATCCAGGCCGAGGATGACCGCCCTGCCCTCGCGATAGTGGTCTGCCACGTCATCGATGCCGAGCGGATCGAGCCCAACGTGGAAGGGCGCCACCGGCCCATCGATGAATTCCTTTACCGGCGGATGGACGTGGAAGTCGATGAATGGCTTCAAGACCTACGGAACCCCCGGTTCCTTGCCTCGGCAACGGTATCCGGGCTGAACGATTGGAGCCCTTTGGTCGCCACCAGGTCATCGGATGCCACGCGCGCCTCGAGGCGCTCGAAGTCGTCGGCCTGGTCACAATCGAACAGCGTCATATCGTCGCGCGTACCGATGAAGCGATGCTCGGCGAAGGCGGGGAGTCGTGGCATCGATGCGACCATAGCCCGGGCGGGGGCCTGCTCACTCCTCATCGACCGGGTCCCCAACGGCACCGAGCGCGGCCAGATACTCGGCCTGGAGGTCCAGCACCTCGAAGATCACCTCCGGCTCGTATGCGTAGCCCTGGGCATACGACCTCTCTTGCGCGTAGGCCGCGGCATCCAGTCCGCCCACTACCGCCTCCTCGTCCCGATGGTCCGGGCGTTGCAGGTAGTGCATCTCCCACTCGAGGATCCGGCGCACGTCTCGGCGCCCGATGGATGTCTTGGTGGCATCCCCGAGTCCCTCCCAGATGAAGTCGAGCGCCTCTTCCACGCCATAGACGATGGCCACCTCGCTCGGGCGGCGCTCCTGGAGTAGCAGACCGACGCCGAAGATGGCGAGCACGACGACCAGGGTGAGCATGAGGAGTACCGGAGCCACAACGAAAGCGTACCGCTGGTATTCGGCGGTGGTTGTCCGGCTGCGAGCCTTCGGAACCTGGAACCCCAGAGGCGACCCCCGGCGTCAGATCATCGATCAGGGGGCTCCGCAGGTAGGCTGCGATCCGGTGTCGTCGGCGAGACCTATCGCGGAGCCGGGGCCCGAGCGGGTCGTAGCCAAGAGCGGGAAAATGGCTCCGCTTCTGCCGAGACGACCGGTACCCATCGGAGCTCGTCAGGAGGAGTTGACCCAAAAATGAAACGGCTTCTGTGCATCGGCGTCCTGGCACTGGGATTGCTCCTGGTAGCAACCGCCTGCAGCGCCACCGATCCCGAACCCGACTTGGACGCATCCGGCGTGGTGCAAGGCGGGGATGACGGTGCCGGACAAGATCTAGTGTCCGGGGTGGGGCCAGGCATCTCCGTGACCGAGGCGCTCCATTCCACGCTCGCCGGGCCGCTACTGGTCAACGGCTTCATCGTCACTACCCCCGACGGTGTCGTCTACCTCGCTGAAACGTTGGCGGAGTCGTTTCCACCGCAGCCCGGTGGCGACAGACTGATCGTCGAGGGCCTCGATCTCGACGTGTTCGCCGGGCTCACCTCGGCGCAGGGCATCACCTGGTCCGAACAGCACATGCAAGTCTTGGGGACTGTCGCCGACGGAGTCCTCACGGTCTCGGCGACCGCCAGCGGTTGAAAGCTGGCACGGTGAACCGGTCGTCTTTTCGGAAGACCTCCACAGACGGTTGTCAGGTGCCCCTGCGATCAGACGAACCCGGTTCTCCTGTCGTGCCGCGGATATCGCCCGGGACACCTAATCTCGTGCTCGTCGATGATCAGAGTTTGCACCCCCACCCGCTACTTGCGTTTCATGCATATCGTGGTCGACGGTGATGCGGCCCTGCCATGCCGATGAAGGGCAAAGAGCCGACGGGTACGAGGAAGTCGAGTGACCAACGATGAGTGACAAGACCGCTTCCAAGGGGAAGCCGTTTCCGAAAAGCCAGGCGCAAGGGTCTCCATGGCCGAAGCGGCTCGCAATGGCGGCAGGCATCGTCATCGTTCTGGGACTCGTCGCCGCGGTCATGTTTTCCTCGACGCCCCTTCGCGGGGTCCCGGAAGGCACGGAGACCGTGGCCGTTGGCGCTCCCCTGCATATCGAAGGCAACATATACGCCGAGGGTGAGGTACCTGCCGGTGGATCGCACGCTCCGATCTGGCAGAACTGCGGCTTCTATGACGCCCCGATCCGGTCCGAGAACGCCGTCCATTCGCTCGAACACGCCGTGGTTTGGATCACCTACGACCCGAACCTCGCCCCCGATGACATCGATCGGCTCCGCGGTTTCAGCCGCCCGCTTGACAAGGTGCTGATCAGCCCAGTCCCTGGCCAGGAAGCTCCCATCATCGTCACGGCTTGGGGCAACCAGCTGTTGCTCGACGATGCGAGCGATACGCGCCTCGAGCAGTTCGTCAATGAATTCGAGGGAAGCCCGGGGGCCCCGGAACCCGGCGCACGGTGCTCGGGAGGTGTCGGGGAACCCGTCGGCTGAGCCTTACGGGCACACGCCGGCAGCGGCCGGATCACTCTCGTAGCTCGCGACACACGACTCGTCGTTAGGCTCCCGCGCCATGGAACTGGGACTTTTCACCGAGCCACAGGTCGGCGGCTCGTACCAACGTTTGCGCGATCTCGCCCGCTGGTCGGAGGCACAAGGCCTCGAAGCCTTCGCCCGCTCCGATCACTACCTCAACGGATCCGAATCGGCGAACGCCACCGATGCCCTCACCTCGATCGCAGGGCTAGCGCGCGACACCGACAGGATCGAGCTCGTTGTGCTGGTTTCGCCGTTGACGTTCCGCCATCCCGGAGTGCTCGCCAAGACCGCCGCCACCATCGACGAGATGTCCGACGGGCGCTTCACCCTTGGTGTCGGCACCGGCTGGATGGAGGACGAGCACGAGGCGTTCGGGATCGAGCTCTACTCGGCGAGGGAAGGGTTTTCCCGCCTCTTCGAGACGCTCAGCTACCTCCGGGCCGCCTTTTCGGGGAGCGAAGGGTTCAGCGGTCGCCACTACAACCTGGCCGCCGGAACCGACGTGCTCCCCCGGCCGGCCAATATCCCCATTGTCATCGGCGGCTCTGGGATGAAGAAGACACCCACCATGGCCGGCCGCTTCGCCGACGAGTACAACATGTTTGCCACGGACGCGGCAACCCTGGAGCGCCGCCTCGAGGTAATGCGCCAGGCCGCTGTCGAAGCCGACCGGGACCCGGATGCCATCAAGATCAGCATCGCCGGACCGGCAATCATCGCCGGCACCGAGGAGGAGTACCGCGACCTGCTGGCCGAGCGCGGGGCAAAACGCGACCTGTCGGCCGACGAATACGAGGCGTTTCTCGGCGAGCGAAACATCCCCCGTGGCACACTGGAGACGGCCGGCGAGGCCATCGAATCCTATGCCGCCCTGGGCGTTTCTCGCTTCTATCTCCAGGAGTTCAAAGCGCTCGACGAGATCGAGACCGATCGGCTGGGGCCGCTGTTCAGAGCACTACGCGGATAGGGGAAAAGCTGGCTGGTAAGGGTTCTGACCCCTCTAACCTCAATGCCATGACCGATCTCCTCGTCGTCGACGATCTACATGCCGCCGTCGAAGGCACCGAGATCCTCAAGGGCATCAACCTCACCGTCGCCCCCGGAGAGACCCACGCCATCATGGGTCCGAACGGCTCAGGAAAATCCACGCTGGCCAACGTGCTGCTCGGCCACCCCGGGTACCTGGTCACCTCGGGCACCGTCACCTACAAGGGTGAAGACATCACGAAGCTGACACCGGAGAAACGCGGCCAGGCCGGTATGTTCCTCGGCTTCCAGTACCCGCAGGAGATCCCGGGTGTCTCTGTGGTGAACTTCCTGCGCACCGCACTGTCCAACCGCACAGGGACCGACCTCACCGTGCTCGAGCTCCGACTCAAGGTCATGGATGCACTCAAGGATCTGGAGATGGACCCGGCGTTCGCCGACCGCTACCTCAACGAGGGCTTTTCGGGTGGGGAGCGAAAGCGCAACGAGATCCTGCAGATGGCCGTGCTCGAACCCGACCTGGCGATCCTCGACGAGACGGACTCGGGGCTCGACATCGATGCATTGAAGATCGTTGCCCAGGGTGTCGACCGGCTCCGCAACGACGAGCGCGGGATCGTGATCATCACCCACTACCAGCGAATGCTCGACTACATCACCCCCGACATCGTTCACGTGATGCTGGACGGTCGTATCATCGAAACCGGTGGTGCCGAGCTCGCCGACGCCATCGAGAAAAGCGGGTACGACCAATATCGTTCGGAGGCCGCCGCCACATGACCGACCTGACCCACCTTCGGGACGATTTCCCCATTCTCAGCCGCGAGGTGAACGGGTACCCCCTGGTGTACCTCGACTCGGCAGCCACCACCCAGAAACCGGTGCAAGTGCTCGACGCCGTCGACCACTACTACCGGACGACGAACGCCAACGTGCATCGCGGTGCCCATACGCTGTCCGTCGAGGCCACCGATGCCTACGAGGGAGCCAGGGCCAGGGTGGCGTCGTTCATCAATGCCGGTTCGCCGAACGAGGTGGTGTTCACTCGCGGGACGACCTCGGCCTTGAACATCA
>JACZST010000004.1 GCA_022574065.1 Acidobacteriota bacterium | reverse complement strand
GAGGCTCCTTGCTGGAGCGGTGACGGCCGCAGCGCCGGTGACGACGACGATCGTCGTTGGCATCGAAGTGACCGTCGAAGTGCCAAACGGGGCATCGGCTCGCAGCATCGCCGCCTCGATGGAGGAAGCCGGTGTCGTGCCGGCTCGAGACCTATCACGCGTTGTCGAGGCGAGGGGTTTGGCAGCCCAACTCAAGCCGGGGACCTACCACCTCGAGACCGGCATGAGGCCAGAGGAAGTGGCCGCCCGCCTCGTCGAGGGCCCGGATGTGTTCAGCCAGAGCGTCATCGTGCTCGAAGGTGTCACCGTGGCCGCCCTTATCGAGAGCCTCGCCGAACAGACCGGCAAGCAGGTCGAGGACTTTGCGGTTGCGCTGCGTGAAGGGTGGGTCACCTCTCCGTTGCTTCCCACAGATGCGCAGGAAGGGATCGACGAGCTGGCCAGGTGGGAGGGCCTGTTGTACCCCGCAAGATACGACATCGGCGAGGACACCCGGCCGAGGGAGATCCTTCAACTGATGGCAGACGAGATGGTGCACCGGATCAGCGATGTGGACGCGTCGCGCTTCGAGGAACTCAGGGTGAGCACCTACGAGGTGCTGGTCTTGGCATCGCTGATTCAGCGGGAAGCGGGCGTGGAAGAGGACCGACCGCTTATCGCAAGCGTGGTCTACAACCGCCTCGACCAGGGGATACCCCTTCAGATCGATGCCACCGTCGTCTACGCCCTCGGCGGCAGTCCCGGAAGGGTGCTCGCCGAAGATCTGGAGATCGACTCACCCTGGAATACCTACCTGATCGCCGGCCTGCCTCCGACCCCGATCAGCACCGTCCAGATCGAATCGGTTCTGGCCGCGGCCGACCCGGCGCGCACCGACTTCCTGTTCTACGTGCTCGTTTCCGAGGACGGCCGCCACGGCTTCTCCAAGACGTATGAGGAGCACCAAGCGAAGATCGAGCAGGCGAAGGCGGACGGGGTACTCCCGTGAACCTCGTGCTGCTCGGCGATCCCGTCGAGCACTCGCGATCGCCGGCCATTCATGTCGCGGCGCTGGCGGCCGCCGGGATCGAAGGCAGTTACCAGGCCAGGAAGGTCGACCGGTCCGGGCTGGTCACCGCCGTTGCCGAGGTTCGTTACGGACGCCTCGACGGTGGCAATGTCACCATGCCGCACAAGGAGGCTGCTTTTGATGCGGTCGACCGTGTCTCCGAAATGGCGCTACGCACCGGTGCGGTGAACACGCTGGTACATCGCGAGGGGATGGCCTTTGGTGACAACACCGATGTAGCGGGAATCCTCACGATCTGGCGTGACGCCGGGCTGTCGATGACCGCTCCGGTACTGGTGCTCGGCAGCGGCGGGGCGGCGGCGGCGGCGCTTGTTGCCCTCGCCGACCGCCACCTGCACATCGCAGCGCGCAGCCCCGACGCAGCCGGCGCATTGCTCGAGCGCACCCGCGTAGACGGGGAGGTTCTGGAGTGGGGGACCGGCGTCGACGGAGCGATCGTAGTGAACGCCACCCCGATCGGCATGGAAGCCGAAGTCCTACCGGATGCAATGCTCGCCAACGCCTCCGGGCTCGTCGATTTTCCCTACGGTGAGCTGCAGACGCCGGCGGTCGGTGAGGTCGCTGGTCGCGGGCTGCCCGTCGCCGACGGGCGTGACATGCTGCTCGCCCAGGCTTCGGCGTCATTCGAGCTGTGGACGGGTGTTGCCGCGCCGATTGATGCCATGAGAGCCGCGTTGTGAGGGCCAGGAGCCCGGCCGTCGACTCTCGGCTCTCGACTTCGATAGGCTCCAGCGCCGCATGGCGAGTCTCATCCTGTTTCCCATCGGCCTGTTCGCCGGAGTGCTTGCCGAGGCCGTCGCCATCGACGTGCCCCCGTCGCAGCTGAGGAAGGAATCAAGACGGCTGCCGGTCGTTGTGGTCGCCACCGGTCTTCTCTTTGCCGCAACGCCAGTGGTGGTCGACGTGACCTGGGTGCTGCCGGCATATCTGTGGTTCGTCGCGGTCACAGTGACGCTGACCCTCACCGATATCGACTCCCAGCTGATCCCGAATCGCATCCTGTTCCCAGGGACGGTCGTCGGCGTGGTTGTGTTGCTGGCGGGGAGCCTCGTTGACGGTGGGGCTTTGCTGCGACCGTTGCTCGGCGGCGCTGCGTACTTCGCTCTGCTCTTCGTGCTGGCGCTCATCGCCAGGGGGGGCTTTGGCTACGGCGATGTGAAGCTCGGTTTCCTGCTCGGCGTATTCGCCGCCTATCCGGCGTGGGAGGTCCTGACTGTTGCCGTGCTTGCCGCCTTCTTGCTCGGGGGGCTGATCTCGCTGGTGTTGATCGTCTCCAGGCTCCGCAGTAGGAAAGATGCCATCCCTTTTGGCCCGTACCTGGTCGTCGGGGCGTATGTAGCCCTGGCCTGGGGATCGACGATCGCCGACTGGTATCTGAACGGGACAGGATGACATTGCGCGGTGGCGCTGCGACGATGGCGCGATGATCCGGTTTCTCACAGCGGGTGAGTCCCACGGCCCGGCGCTGGTGACGATTGTCGAGGGACTCCCCAAGGACCTGTCGTTCACCGCCGAAGGGTTGAGCGCAGAGCTGGCCAGGCGCCGCCTCGGGCATGGAAGAGGCCCGAGAATGCGGATCGAGCGTGACGAGCTCGAGATCCTCGGCGGGGTCCGATTCGAACGAACACTTGGCAGCCCGGTTGCAGTCGCCATCAGAAACACAGAATGGGAACGCTGGTCCGCGGAGATGGCCCCGGGCCCCGGCGCGGCCGAGCGACCGATGACGACTCCCAGGCCGGGACACGCCGACCTGGCGGGGATGCTGAAGTACAACACCTATGACGCCCGCGACATATTGGAGCGGGCATCGGCGCGGGAGACCGCGGCGCGAACGGTCGCAGGCTATGCGGCAAAGCAGCTCCTCGCCGAGGTGGGGGTCAGCGTCCTCAGCCATGTCGTTCGCATCGGGCCCGTCGCGGCCGCCAAGGGTCTCGTCCCAGCCGCGGGCGACAAGGAGGCCGTGGACGCATCACTGGTTCGCGTGTACGACGACCAAGACGCCGAGACGGCGATGGTCGCCGCCATCGACACCGCAAAGAGCGACCGCGACACCCTCGGCGGCATCGTTGAAGTCGTCGCCCACGGCGTCCCTGCAGGTGTTGGCAGCCACGTCCACTACGACCGCAGACTCGACACGCTGCTCGCCGGAGCGCTCATGTCGATTCCCGGCATCAAAGCCGTCGAAATCGGGGACGGGTTCGCCTCCGCCTCCCGCTTCGGTACCGAGGCCCACGATGAGATCCTCATCGGGGACGGCGGCGATGGGGTGGTGAGGGACACCAATCGTGCGGGCGGCATCGAAGGAGGCATCTCCAACGGTTCCCTCATCAGGGTCAGGGCCGCCCAAAAGCCGCTGTCGACGCTGATGCGCCCGCTGCGATCGATCGATGTGAAGACCAAGGAGGCGGCCGATGCGTTTCGCGAGCGCAGCGATGTGTGTTCGGTGCCGGCCGCCGGCGTCGTCGCCGAGCAGATGGTTGCCATCGTGCTCGCAGCCGAGATGCAACGAGTGTATGGAGGCGACACCCGATCCGCGTTCATCGAAGCACATCAGGCCCACCTGGCGCGCCTCGCCGCCTACTGATGGGCCACATCTGGCTGATCGGGTTGATGGGAAGCGGCAAGAGCGCCGTCGGCTCGGTGCTGGCCGAGCGCTCCGGCCTCCCGTTCTACGACATCGACGACCGGGTGGAACGCATCTCCGGACGGACGGTGAGCGACATCTTCTTCATAGAAGGTGAGGATGCCTTCCGAAACCTCGAGGCCGACCAACTGCGAACGGTTGCCGCCGAGCCCGATGGGATCGTGGCCACCGGGGGTGGTTCGGTCCTTGCCGAGAGCAACGTCGCCACCATGAGCGACAGTGGAACGGTGGTGCTGCTCGAGGTGACCCCGGAGACGGCGGCCGCCAGGATCGGCGACGCCGGGACCCGGCCGCTCCTCGGCGGAGACACCCTGGAACGGCTCGCCGATATCTTCGCCGATCGCGCCGTTGCCTATCGGGTTGCGGCCGAGGTCGTCGTGGACGGCAACGACGACGTCGAGACCGTCGCTGATCGTGTGGAAACCGCGTGCGACATGTGATCACCGAAGGTGAGGAAGTGGTCTCCGAGATCCTCGTCGGCCCCGGCTTGATCGATGGCTCCCCACTGCTCCCCGAGCGGGACGGTCGGTCGCAGGTGGCGATCCTCACCCAGCCGGCGGTGACCGGACTTGGCGAAGTCGTCGCCGAACGGTTAGCCGCCGAAGGGTATGGAACGGTGTCGATGACGCTGCCCGACGGTGAAGCGGCCAAGCGGATGGGGGTCATCGAGGATGTGTACCGCCGCCTGGGCACCGCGGGCGTGGCACGTGGCGACACCATCGTCGGCATTGGGGGAGGAGCCCTCACCGACGCCGCAGGATTCGTTGCCGCCACCTATATGCGCGGGGTCGAGGCGGTGTTCATCCCGACTACGTTGCTCGGCGCCGTCGATGCCGCCATCGGCGGCAAGTCTGCGGTCAACGTCGACGGAAAGAATCTCGCTGGAGTGTTCCGACACCCCACCAGGGTCGTCGTCGATCTGGACCTCCTCGCCGAGCTCCCGGAGTCACTGCTGGCAGAGGGTGGCGCCGAGGCTCTGAAGTCCGGGTACATCGGCGACCCGTCGTTGGTTGCCCTCTACGAGACACACGGTCTTGGGGCGCCTCTCGCCGAGGTTGTTGACCGGGCGGTGACCGTCAAGGCTGAGGTCGTGTCCTCCGATTTCACCGAGCGTGGCCGGAGGGCGATCCTGAACTACGGGCACACGATCGGTCACGCGGTGGAGGTGGCTGCCGGGATGAGCCATGGCGACGCGGTCGCCGTCGGCATGGTGGCAGCGGCCGCCCTCTCGGAGATGGTGACGGGCTTCGACGGAGCGACCGAGCAGCGTGATCTCATCGCCTCGCTCGGCCTGCCGGTGGAGGCGCCGACAGTATCTAGGGCACGGGTCGAAGAGTTGATGGCGCTTGACAAGAAACGGGACGACGGAGGCCTCCGTTTCGTGGTGCTGGAGGCGGTGGGGAGGCCAGCGGTGGTACACGCCGATCCGACTAGCGTACGCGCCGCACTGGCTGCTGTCGGCATCGAGGAGCAGAAGCCGTGATCTCGACCAACGACGTGAAACCCGGCATGGCGCTGAATCTGCCAGACGGCCTATACCAGGTGGTGGAGTACCAGCACGTCAAACCGGGAAAGGGCAAGGCGTTCGTGCGCATGAAGCTCAAGAACCTCACTTCTGGTGGGGTCGTCGAGCGCACGTTCCGCGCCGGTGAGAATATCCCAAGAGCAACGATCGACCGCCGCGACTACCAGTACCTCTTTCGCGACGACCTGGGGTTCACCTTCATGGACGGCGAGACGTTCGACCAGCTCATGCTCACGACGGAGGCAATCGGCGCCGAGGCGTCGTACCTGGCGGAAGGTGCAACCGTTCGGTTGTCGATGTTCGAGGGCAAACCGATCGGAATCGAACTCCCTGCCGCCGTCGAGTTGGAGGTCACCCACACCGAGCCTGCGGTCAGGGGCGATCGGGTGTCGAGCGCGACCAAGCCGGTGACGCTGTCGACCGGGCTGGTGATCCACACCCCGCTCTTCGTCGACATCGGCGACATTGTGAAGGTCGACACGCGCACCGGGGACTACATCACCCGAGTTTCGTGAGCCAGCAGGAGGCGCGGGAGCGCGCCATCGGGCTCCTGTACTCGGCCGACGCCGGCGATCTCTCTCAGATCGAGTCCTCCGAGCACGAGGGGCGCGGCTTTCGGCTCGCCCATGACACCTGGTTACACGTAGAGGAAATCGACGCCGTGCTCGATGCCGAGGCCACCGACTGGCGAGTGGCCCGGATGCCTGCCGTTGACCGGGCGGTCCTGCGACTCGGCGTGTACGAGCTCCGCTATACGGACACCCCGGTCGCAGTTGTCTTGTCCCAGGCCGTCGAGCTTGCCAAGCGTTACTCGACGGCGCGATCCGGTCGTTTCGTCAACGGTGTGCTCGCCAAGATCGCCGAGCAGCCGCGCACCGGTTGATCCGATCGCCGTGGGTTCGCTGTAGCGGGGTCATGGGCCGGTGCGGGTGGCATCGGATTGGGGGATGTCGTGCTACGGTGCCCCCGACAGCACGACCTTTAAGCCGGTCCAGTGAGGCCGGCAAGGGAGGAGCGACAATGCACGACGCCTACAGCGGCGGCGAACCCACCGGGCTCGTCGACCGCTTTTTTGTTGCGCGGTCATGACGCGTCAGGTGATGGATCCCGGTGATGTCGACCGGGCGCTGACGCGGATGGCTCATGAGATCCTGGAAAGGAATCGAGGGGCCGCCGACTTGCTTCTCGTCGGTATCCACACCCGTGGGGTCCCATTGGCCGAGCGGCTGGCGACGACTATCGAGCGCATCGAAGGCAAGTGGATTCCGTGGGGCAGCCTCGACATCGGCCTGTACCGCGACGACCTCGACGCCCGACCGAAGACCGAGCTTGGCAAGACCGAGGTGCCCGAACCCGTCGATGGAGCCACCGTCGTGCTGGTCGATGATGTCCTCTATACGGGGAGGACGATCCGGGCCGCCCTCGATGCCTTGGCCGACCTTGGCAGGCCAGAGCGCGTCCAACTGGCCGTTCTCGTCGACCGCGGCCACCGTGAACTTCCCATCCGGCCCGATTACGTCGGGAAGAACCTGCCGACCGCCCACCACGAACGGGTCACGGTGCATGTCGCCGAGATCGACGGTGCCGATGGGGTGGCAATCGAACCTGGAGGTACTCCATGAACCATTTCCTCTCGACAGAGGACACCACCCGTGAGGAGCTGACCGAGCTGCTCGACGATGCCGACTCGTTCGTCGAGGTGCTTGATCGGCCCATACCCAAGGTGCCGGCGCTTCGCGGCAAGACCGTGGCGACGATGTTCTTCGAGCCATCGACACGGACCAAACTCTCCTTCGAGAAGGCGGCCAAGGCGCTGAGCGCAGACATCATGTCGTTCTCGCCGAGTACCTCTTCCCTGTCCAAGGGGGAGAGCCTCAAGGACACCGTGCTCACCGTCCAAGCCATGGGTACCGATGCCATGGTGGTCCGCCACAAGGCAACCGGCGCTCCATGGCGGGTGGCCGAGTGGGTGGACCAGCCGGTCCTGAATGCCGGCGACGGCGCCCATCAACACCCGACACAAGCCCTGCTCGATGCCCTGACCATTCGGCAGCGCTTCGGGACCCTCGACGGGCTCCGCATCGGCATCGTCGGTGACATCAGGCATTCGCGCGTCGCGCGCTCTGACGTGTTTGCCTTCAACACGCTTGGCGCCGAGGTCACGATGGTGGCGCCAAAGACCTTGCTCCCTACCCAGACGGATGGATGGCCGGCGAAAGCGTCGGAAGATCTCGATGAGGTGCTGACCGAGCTCGATGTCGTCTACTTGTTGCGGGTCCAAGCCGAACGCGGTGGCGCCTCGGTGTTTCCTTCCCTTTCCGAGTACACGACGCGCTACGGGATGACCGTGCAGCGGTTTTCCCGACTCAAGCCGGACACCGTGGTGCTCCACCCCGGCCCGATGAATCGGGGGGTCGAGATCGCAGCCGAAGTCGCAGACGACGACCGCAGCCTCATCCTCGAACAGGTTGCTAACGGAGTCGCCGTGCGAATGGCGGTCTTATTTCGCTTGCTTGGAGGTGAGCACGATGAGTGATCTCGTGCTCACAGGAGGCAGTGTCCTCACCGAGGACGGTGTGGTCGAATCCGACGTCCTCATCAGCGATGGAACGATCGTCGAGATCGGGATCAATCTCGCGGCGGACACGATCATCGAGTGTGACGGGGCCTGGGTGGGTCCCGGGTTCGTCGATCTCCACACCCACCTGCGCGAACCAGGGGAGGAATGGAAGGAAGACATCTCCTCCGGGTCGGCGGCAGCTGCCGCTGGCGGTTACACGGCGATCGTTGCGATGCCGAACACCGATCCCGCCGTCGACGCTGGCCATCTCGCAATGTTCATCGTCGACCGTGGACGTTCGACCGGCCTTGTCGATGTGAGACCAGCAGGAGCTGTGTCGATGGGACGCCACGGCGAACAGCTCGCCCATCTCGATGAGCTGTGGGAGGCCGGGGTCAGGGTGTTTACCGACGATGGAGATGCGGTCGCAGACGCCGGCCTCATGCGACAGGCGATGGACTACCTGGCCACTCGGGGCGGTGTCATCGCCCAGCATGCAGTCGATCCTGGCCTCGCTGCCGCGGGCCAGATACACGAAGGAGCGGTGTCGTCGCTGCTCGGGATGTCGGCCATACCTGCTGAGGCAGAAGAGATCATCATCGCACGAGACTTGCGGCTTGCTGAGCTGACCGGGGCCCGTTACCACGTCCAGCATCTGTCGACGGCGGGGGGCGTCGAGATGATCGCCGCGGCAAAGACCCGTGGACTCGAGGTGACTGCCGAGGTGACGCCCCATCATCTCGCCTTCGACGACAGCATGGTTGCCACGACCGACCCTGCGTACAAGGTGATGCCTCCATTGCGGAGCATCGAGCACATGGATGCGTTACGGGCTGGTCTGCGCGATGGAACCATCGATGCTGTGGCCACCGACCATGCGCCGCACGCGGCACACGACAAGGACGTTCCGTTTGAACATGCCGCGAACGGAATCACCGGCCTGGAGTGGGCGGCTGCCGTGGTCAACACGGTGGCGCCGCTCGACCCCGTGTCGTTCTACACCCGGATGGCGGTGGCACCGGCAGCCATTGCCGGCACCCCCGACCATGGCCGCTGGGTTGCGGTGGGCAACCCGGCCCATCTCGCCGTGTTCGACCCCGCCCACGAATGGGTGCCGGAGCGAACGGTGTCTCGATCATCGAATACTCCATATTTCGGCATGGCACTCCAAGGCAGGGTGGTCGCCACCGTCTACCGAGGGGCGATCACCGCTCGCGACGGGTCACCGGCCGCTGTTGCCCTGACGTCGTGAAACCGGGCGTGCTCGTTACCGCAGACGGGACCGTCTTCAGGGGTCGATCGGTTGGGGCCGAGGGGATCGCCCGCGGAGAGGTGGTTTTCAACACGGCGATGACCGGCTATCAAGAGATCATCACCGATCCTTCGTACGCCGGCCAGATCGTGGCAATGACGGCACCGCATATCGGCAACTACGGCATCAACGGTGCGGATGAACAGGCGGATCGACCGTATGCCGTCGGGTTGGTGACACGCTCGATGAGCCGGTTTGACTCGAGCTGGCGGTCGGAGGGCAGCTTCGCAGGGTTCCTGGCGGGCCACGGCATCGTCGTGCTCACCGAGGTCGACACCAGGCGGCTGACCCGCCACGTTCGCCGCCACGGAGCGATGCCGGCTGCGCTTGGCACCGACGTCGATGTCGCTGAACTCGCCGCGGTGGCCGCCGCAACGCCGGAGATCGTAGGAAGAGACCTGGTAAGCGGCGTCACCACCGCAGCGCCGTATCGGCGCGAGCCCAACGGCGTCATCAGAGCCGAGGTGGTGGCGTATGACTTCGGGATAAAGCGTGACATCATCACGGCGCTGACCGACCGAGGCATCGCCGTCACCGTTGTGCCCGCGGCGACCGCGGCCGACGCCGCCATCTCCTACTCACCAGACGGCGTGTTCCTGTCGAACGGCCCGGGTGACCCCGAGCCGTTGACCGAGTCCATCGTCGCGGTGCGAGGCCTGCTCGGGAAGGTCCCGATCTTCGGGATCTGCCTCGGCCACCAGATACTCGGCCTGGCGCTGGGAGCGACGACGTTCAAGCTGCCGTTCGGCCATCACGGAGGGAACCATCCGGTGCGAAGGCGCCACGACGGAAGGGTGGAGATCACCTCGCAGAACCATGGCTTTGCGGTCGACCTGTCCTCAGCAGGGGGCTCGACGCACGCTGCCCCTGCGAATGTGCCGCCAGCCCTCGAAACGCCTTTCGGTCGAGTGGTGGCGACCCATCACAACCTCAATGACGGCACCCTCGAGGGGCTCGCATGCCGGGATGCCTTGGCGTTCTCGGTCCAGTATCACCCCGAGGCGGCGCCCGGCCCGAATGACGCCTCCACGCTCTTCGACCACTTCGCCTCTGGAGTGTCGCATGCCGCGTAGGACCGACATCGAGTCGATCCTGCTCATCGGCGCCGGTCCGATCATCATCGGACAGGCTGCAGAGTTCGACTATTCGGGCACCCAGGCGCTCAAGGTGCTCAGGGAAGACGGGTATCGGCTCATCCTCGTCAACTCGAACCCGGCGACGATCATGACCGATCCCGCGTTCGCCGACGCCACATACGTGGAGCCGGTAACGCCCGAAGTGGTCGCCGCAGTCATCGCCAAGGAACGGCCCGATGCCCTGCTCCCGACCCTTGGTGGTCAGACCGCCCTCAACGTGACGATGACGCTCGCTGCCGACGGTGTGCTCGAGAAATATGGAGTCGAGCTGATCGGTGCCGGTGTCGACGCCATAGCTACCGCCGAGGACCGCGGCGCCTTCAAGGAGGCGATGAAGCGAGCGGGGATCGCCACCGCGAGATCCTCCTATGTGCACTCGGTCGAAGAGGCGCTGGTCGCCGCGGCCGGGCTTGGCTACCCCGTGATGGTTCGGCCTTCCTACATCCTCGGCGGGGGGGGCACAGGGTTGGCACAGGACGACGACGAGGCAATCCGGATCGTCTCCGCCGGTCTGGATGCTTCGCCGGTCGGTGAGGTCCTCGTCGAGGAATCGCTCGTTGGATGGAAGGAGTTCGAGCTCGAGGTGATGCGCGACGCGGCGGACAACGCCGTGATCGTGTGCACGATCGAGAACCTGGACGCGATGGGGGTCCACACCGGCGATTCGATCACGGTTGCTCCCGCCCAAACCCTCTCCGATCGTGAGTACCAAGAGATGCGGGATGAGGCGATCGCCTGCTTGAGGGAGATCGGTGTGGCCACAGGGGGCTCCAACGTGCAGTTCGCCGTCGACCCGGAATCCGGGCGGCGCATCATCGTGGAGATGAACCCCAGGGTGTCGCGGTCCTCGGCGCTCGCCTCGAAGGCAACCGGGTTTCCGATCGCCAAAATCGCCGCCAAGCTCGCCGTCGGGTACACGCTCGACGAGATCACCAACGACATAACGGGGGCGACTCCGGCCTCGTTCGAGCCGGCGCTGGACTACGTGGTGGTGAAGGCACCTCGCTTCGACTTCGCCAAGTTCGCCTCGGTCGACCCGGTGCTCGGCACCTCGATGCAGAGCGTTGGGGAAGCGATGGCGATCGGGAGAACGTTTCCTGAGGCGCTGCAAAAAGCCCTCAGAAGTCTGGAAACAGGACGGATGGGTCTCAACGCCGACCCCGGTGAGGCAACGGTCGTCGCCCTCGATGACGAGGAGTTGCAGCAGCTGCTGCACCAACCATCACCCGACCGCATCTACCTGGCAGCCGAGGCACTGCGACGCGGGTTCGACGCCGGCCACGTCGCGCGCGAGACGCAGTACGACCCGTGGTTCGTGGATCAATTTGCCCAGATCGTCGAGATCCGCGCCGAGCTCGAAAACGGCGGCGCCGATCCCGTGGCTATCAGGGCCGCAAAACGGCACGGATACTCGGATGCCCAACTCAACTACCTGCTCGGGGAGCCGGTGGACGGGATCCGATTCGATGAGGACATCGCCACCACGTTCAAGACCGTGGACACGTGCGCCGCAGAGTTCGTGGCGATGACGCCGTACTACTACTCGACGTTCGAAGACGAAGACGAAGCACCGGAGCCCGGCGATCGGACGGTGGTGGTATTGGGCTCGGGGCCGAACCGGATCGGGCAGGGTATCGAATTCGACTATTGCTGCGTGCACGCCGCCTTCGCCTTGTCAGACGCCGGCTACGAACCGGTGATGATCAACTGCAACCCGGAGACGGTTTCTACGGACTACGACACGTCGAGCCGCCTGTATTTCGAGCCCCTCACCGTCGAGGACGTGCTGGCAGTCCTGGTGGTGGAACAGCCGCAGGCCGTGATCGTCCAGCTCGGAGGCCAGACCCCGCTCGGTCTGGCACATGCCATCGAGGAGGCTGGTTTCCTGATCGCAGGAACCCCGCCAGACGCCATCGATGCCGCGGAGGATCGGGAGCGTTTCTCCGCGCTGTGTCGCCGTCTGCGGATCCCACAGCCGCGGCACGGGACGGCCACCTCGATCATCGAGGCGATGGAGGTTGCCGACACGATCGGGTTTCCGGTGCTGGTGCGACCGTCATACGTGCTCGGTGGCAGGGCGATGCGGATCGTCTATGCCAGGGACGAGCTTGGGAGCTATCTGGCCGAGCTGTACAACGCCGTACCCGGAGGTGAGGTGGACCTGGCGGAGTCGCCACTGCTCATCGACTGTTTCCTCGAGTCGGCCATCGAAGTTGACGTCGATGCGATCTTCGACGGGACCGATCTGTACGTCGGGGGAATCATGGAGCATGTCGAGCAGGCAGGCGTGCACTCGGGCGACTCGGCCTGCGTCGTCCCGCCACCGACCATCGGAGACAAGGCAACGGCGACGATCGAGGATTACACCCGCAGGCTCGCCGCCGGTCTCGGTGTTCGCGGATTGCTCAACGTCCAATTTGCCATCCAGGAGAGCGTGGTGTTCGTGATCGAGGCCAACCCGAGAGCATCGCGAACGGTGCCGTTCATCTCCAAGGCGACCGGCGTTCCGCTGGCAAAGGTGGCGACACGGGTGATGATGGGGGAGCGGCTCACCGACCTGCGCGCCGCAGGCATCATCCCGACCGAGCCGGTGACCACGCCGTACACCGCGGTGAAGGAAGCGGTACTGCCGTGGAGCCGGTTCCCGACCGAAGACACCATTCTCGGGCCGGAAATGCGAGCAACCGGCGAGGTCATGGGGATCGGATCGGAGCCAGGCATCGCCTACGCCAAATCCCTCGCCGCCTCGGGACGGGCAATCCCGACCAAGGGCAACCTGTTCCTGTCACTGGCGGATCGGGACAAGCCGCTCGGGCTCCAGATCGGCCGCGTTTTCGCCGAGCTCGGGTTCCGGATCTTCTCCACTCACGGTACGGCCGGGCACCTGGCGCGACACGGCATCGCCACCACCCATGTCGACAAGGTCGGTGAAGGTCCGTACGACCCGGTGCGGTTGATCGAGGCCGGCGATATCGATCTGGTCATCAACACGCCGCAGGGACGCAGGGCGCGCGGAGACGGACGGCTGATCCGGTTGGCGGCGACCAGGCACAGGGTGCCGTGCATCACCACCGCTGAGGGTGGTCACGCCGTCGCCAGGAGCCTCCAGGCCGGACCCGACGCCGTCACCACCGTCGCAAGCATCCAGGAGCACCACGCCGCAGCAGGGATTTTGTCGTGAGCCTGGACACCGTCCTCGGACCGGTCCGGCTTGGATCACCGCTGGTCGCTGCGTCCGGGACGGTGGGATCGGTCGTCGACTTCTCTCGTGTCGTCGACTTCTCCGTCTACGGGGCAGCCGTGGCGAAATCGGTGTCCCCGGAACCGTGGTCCGGCCGCCCTGCACCGAGAATGGCGCCGGCCGGAGAGGGGATGCTGAACGGCATCGGGATTCAAAACCCCGGCATCAAGGCCTGGGGCCGCCAGATCGGGCCGCTGATCGCCGACGTGCCTACCAGGGTATGGGGGTCGGCGGTGGCGCACGATCCGTTGGGTTTCGCCGAGGTTGCGGCGGGGCTGGCCGATGCCGGGGTGGCGGCGGTCGAGATCAACTTGTCGTGCCCGAATCTCACCGGCAAGCTCTTCGCCCTCGACGCCGAGGTGGCCGCGCTGGCGGTGGCCGAGGTTCGAGGGGCGACCGAGCTGCCGATCGGAGCCAAGCTCTCACCGAACGCCGTCGACGTTGTGGCCGTTGCCAATGCCGTCGCCGAGGCCGGCGCCGACTGGGTGGTGCTGACCAACACCGTATGGGGTGCTGGAATCGATATCGCAACCAGGCAACCCAAGCTCAGTGGTGTGGTCGGCGGCTACTCGGGTGCTCCGCTCAAGCCCATCGCTATGCGATGTGTGTGGGAGGTGGCGCAGGCGCTGCCCGGGCTCCCCATCGTCGGCTGCGGCGGAGTCCAGACGGGCTCGGACGTTGTCGAATACCTGATGGCCGGTGCCTCGGCGGTCGCCATCGGCACCGCACACTTCGCCAAGCCGCGGATCGGGCGCCGCATCATCGGGGGGTTGGAGCGCTTCATGGCGAAGGAAGACGTCGGCAGCATTGCCGAACTGGTCGGAGCAGCGCAATGATGAACGGCAGGGTCATCGTGGCCCTCGATCTGCCAACGGCCGAAACGGCCCTCGAGATGGCGATGCGGGTCGATGCCCATGTGGCCGGCTTCAAGATCGGCCTTGGCCTGTTGTTCGACAGAGGACCCCAACTCATCGACGAACTCGTGGGTCTTGGCCGGCCGGTTCTCGTCGACGCCAAACTCCACGACATCCCGACGCAGGTCGAACGCGCCGCCGAAAGGATTGGTGCCAGGGGAGCCCGTTGGGTAACGGCTCACGCCGCGGGCGGAGCAGACATGCTGGCTGCGGCGGTGGCCGGGCTGGCGCAGGGAAGTGACCAGTCGCCGGCGGGGATCCTCGCCGTCTCAGTGCTCACTTCGCTGGATGACGATCGACTGGCAGCGGTGGGGATCGACGCCACACCCGCCCATCTAGTAGCTCATATGTCCCGGACGGCAGCGACGGTCGGGTGCGAGGGCATCGTGTCGTCTCCCAACGAGCTGGCCACGGTGACAGAAGCGGCGCCCGGCCTGTTGCGCGTCACTCCGGGGATCCGGATCGACAACACCGGCGACGACCAGGTGCGGACGGCAACGCCGGCGGTTGCAATTTCTGCCGGTGCCGACCTGCTCGTTGTCGGCAGGCCGATCACCGAGGCGCCCGATCCTGAGAATGCAGCAGCCGGCATCGCCGCCGCGGTCAACGGGATCGCCGATTCGGCTTGATACCATCTCCCTATGAGTACCCCGAGGAAGCCACCCCAGATCACCGACGAGCAACGCAGCGCAGCGCTGGCGAAGGCGGGAGCAGCGCGAGCGAAACGTGCCGAGATCAAGGCGTTGCTCCAGACGGGTTCCCGCACGCTATCGGACGTGCTCACCGAAGCGGAAACCGACGACATCGTGGCAGGAACGAAGGTATACCCCCTGCTGGCAGCGATGCCGGGGGTGGGAAAGGTCAAGGCAATGCGCCTGATGGAAGACTGCAAGATTGCAGAGAACCGCAAGATCCGCGGCCTCGGAAGTCGGCAACGTGAGTGCCTCCTCGACCACTTCTCGTGACGGGACCCTGCTCGTGGTATCCGGGCCCTCCGGGGTTGGCAAGTCGAGCGTCGTCGACGTTGTGCTGGAACGGTCGGGTGCAACCTTCTCCGTCTCGGCCACGACGCGAGCTCCTCGACCGGGTGAAAAAGACGGGGAGGATTACCTCTTCGTCACCGATGCGCGATTCGACGAGCTGGTCGCCGCCGGCGAGCTACTCGAATGGGCGGACTACGGCGGACATCGATACGGGACCCCCGGGGCACCGGTCCTCGAGCACATCGCCGCCGGGGAGGACGTCCTCCTGGATATCGAGAACGTCGGCGCCCATCAAGTCAGAGCCGCCTACCCCGATGCTGTGCTGTTGTTCATCCTGCCACCGTCGCTCGAAGAGCTGGAGCGTCGGCTGCGGAAAAGGGGCGACACCTCGGAAGAAGACGTGGAGAGGCGGCTCGCCGTTGCCTCAGAGCAGATCGAGGACGCAAAAGCGACTTTCGATCACCTCGTGGTCAATGACGATCTGCAGACCGCGATTTACCAGGTTCTCTCTATACTGGGCTGATCTGCCGGCGTTACTGCGTGCCGGGACCCTGAGGAGTGACAACCCAAATGATGACAGAGCCAGCCATCGGCAAGATGGTAGAGATGGTCGGAAGCCGCTTCGGCCTCGTCGTGCTCTCCGCACGCCGCGCCAGGGAGATCAACGCTTACTTCAACCAGCTTGGTGAAGGTCTCGGCGGATACGTTCCCCCTCAGGTCCACAGCATGTCGCGCAAACCGCTCTCGATCGCCCTCGAAGAGATCGCAGAAGGCAAGGTCGTAGTAGCGCCGATCGAGGACTAGGACCGTGCTAGCCGGGCGGCGGATCGTCCTCGGCATCACCGGCGGCGTCGCCGCCTACAAGGCGGCCTACCTGGCGAGACGACTCGTTGAGCATGGTGCCCAGGTGCGTGTCGTCATGACAAGATCGGCAACACGGTTCGTCGGTGCACAAACACTCGCCGCCATCACCGGCAGCCACCCGGTGGTCGAGCTCTTTGACGATGACGATGTCAGCCCGCACACCACATTGGCGCGCTGGGCCGATTCGATCGTCGTCGCACCGGCAACGGCGGCGACGCTGTCGAGGCTGGCAACCGGGCTCAGCGACGACGCAGTTTCCGCGACGGTGCTGGCATCCACCTCGCCGGTGGTGCTAGCTCCGGCGATGCACACCGAGATGTGGGAGCAGCCGGCGACGCAGCGCAACATCGCGACCCTGATCGCCGATGGCTATACGATCGTTGGACCCGACGTCGGAGCGCTCGCCGGCGGAGACGAGGGTGTCGGTCGTTTGGCCGACCCTGATGAGATCGCCGAATCCGTCGCCGGAGTCCTTCCGGGCGGCGAACTTTCCGGCCAGCGGGTGCTGGTCACTGCGGGCGGCACGAGGGAGCCCATCGATCCGGTGCGGTTCATCGGCAACCGGTCGTCGGGGAAGATGGGCAACGCCATCGCGGTGGCCTCGGCCAGGCGGGGAGCCGCGGTCACCCTGGTGACGACCGCTCCGGCTCCGCGCCACCCGCGTGTCGAGGTGATTGCGGTGGAGACGGCCCGGGAGATGGCCGACGCGGTGTGGAAGGCCGCCGAAGACGCCGACATTGCCCTCATGGCCGCCGCCGTCGCTGACTTCGCTCCGGAGCATCCCGAAGCCACCAAGCTGCGCCGAGCCGCCGGGCCCCCACAGGTTGTGCTCGGTCCGACCCCGGACATCCTTGGTGGGCTGGCGGCAATGGAGAAACGCCCATTCCTTGTCGGATTTGCGGCCGAGACAGGCTCGATCGAGGCGGCTATCGACAAGGCAAGGGAAAAGGGCGTCGATCTGCTGGTGGCTAACGATGTCACCGCACTGGGCTCAGAGTTCGGTTCCGATACCAACGAGGTCGTGATCGTGCTTCCAGACGGCTCGACCGAGCCGTGGGAGCTCATGACCAAGTCGGAGGTCGCTGAGCGGCTCCTCGATCGCATCGAGGTACTGCGCAGCGGTGGCGATACCGGGGGAGCCCCCAGCTGACCCGGATCGCCCAGGTCGTCCCAGATGTACCGTCTTTCGCCGTGGATGACGGGTTCGCTTATGCCGTGCCCGACGCTGTGTCCGGTGTAGAGGTCGGGACCATGGTGCGGGTTCCGCTCGGCGGACGAAGAGTCAAGGGTTACGTGACGTCGGTACGAACCGCGACGCCCGACCGGCCCTTGCGCTCGATCCTGGCACGATCCGGGGAGCTTCCCGTCTTCAACCGTGGTCTGCTCGAAACGGCGCGCTGGGTATCGACCCATTATGTCGCCCCGCTATCGGTGGTGTTGGCGCGCACGGCTCCGCCGAACCTCCCGCGTATGGTGGCCGATCCGGTCTTCGACCCTCCCGTCGCATCGAGCACCGAGCTCGCCGCGTGGGCGGGCGCTCAGATACGCGTCGGACGCACCAGGCCCCGCTATGTAGTGAATGGCCAACCACCGGTACCGCTGATCGCACCTGCGATATCACCCGTGGTTGCGGCGAGCCAAAGCGTCCTGGTGTGTGCGCCCACGGTCGAAGAAGCTGCCGCCACCGCCTCGGGCCTCGGCGAGCTCTTTGGAGACCGGGTGATGATGGCCACTTCGCCGTCGTCCCCGGCAGACCGAACCAACGCATGGTCGCTGGCCGCCGGCGACGCCGGTGTGGTGATCGTCGGCACCCGCGAGATCGCTTTTTGGGGAGCCGGGTCTGTCGGTCTGGCGGTGATCATCGAGGAAGGTCGGCGTGCCTACAAGGCGAAGCAGACCCCGACGTATCACGTGCGCGACGTCTTGAGGCGCCGCAGTGCGGTCGAACGATTCGGGTTGCTGCTCGTTGGTGCAGTTCCGACGACGGACGTGATCGCAGCCGGTGTTGAGCTCAGCACGGGCAATGGTCGGGTGTGGCCGTTGGTCGAGGTCGCCGACCGCGCCGAGGCCGTTCCAGGGTCGGGACTGATCATGGAGCGGACGCGGATCGCAATCGGGGCGGCGCTGCGGGCCGACGGGTCCGTGTTCGTCCTGGTGCCACGGCGTGGCTACGCCGGTGCTTTTCGTTGTGTGCGATGTAAAGAATTGCGACGGTGCACAAACTGCGGGGCGCGGCTGGAACAGTCCGGTACGTGCCAGCGCTGTGGTACCGAGCACGACGCGTGTGCGTCTTGTGGTGGCACCCGGTTCGAGCCGCTCGGCGCAGGGATCGGCAGAGTTGTCGACGACCTACGCCGGTCGTTTGGCGAATCGGTGGGCGAGGCCGGGTCGGCGACGAGCGTTCGAGTCGGCACCGAACGTGACCTGGTCGATCTGGAACCGGTCGATCTGGCCGTCGCCATCGATGCCGATGGCATGATGCTGGCCCCGCACTATCGAGCTGCGGAAGATGCATTGCGAATCCTGGTACGAATGACGTTGGCCACGACTGCTGGGCGCGGTCGCAAGGCACTCATCCAGACCGCGATCCCGGATCATCCCGTGATCACCGCTCTCAGATTGGGTAGACCGTTTCCTTTCCTCGACGACGAGCTTGGCGAGCGGGCCGCGAGCGGCTTTCCGCCGGTGGGAGCGCTGCTCGCCGTTGAGACCGACGCACCGCTCGAAGTCGCAGAGCCGGCGTTGCAAGCGGCGGGGCGGGGTGCCACGGTGCTCGGTCCCGCGGCGTGGGCGGGCGGGCACCGCTGGCTGCTCCAAGGCACCGACCTCAGCGAGGTGAGGATCCGGTTGCGGTCTGTCGTGCAGGCGCTCAGGGATGGTGGGTCGCGGGTGCGGGTCGACGCCGATCCAGTGGACCTGTAGAGAGCGGCCACGCAAACCCTGGGCTCAGGACCAGTCAGTCTCGATGGCCGACAGTGACGGGATCGCGCAGTATTTGTGGAGCGCTATTTTTTCCGCTGTTGCCGCTTCGCGGCGGGCCGCTGGGGCCACGGCTCCGCGGATGGTCTCGCCGACAGTGACGGGATCGCGCAGTATTTGCGGAGCCTCTTGGCGGTACCCTCTCGCTCCATGGCCATCTTCCCAATCCGCATCTATCCGGACCCGGTGCTCCGCAGCGAGGTCGAGAAGATCGACGTCTTCGACGAGGATCTCAGGCGTCTCGCCGACGACCTGTTCGAGACGATGTACGACGCACCCGGGGTCGGCCTGGCGGCCCCCCAAATCGGGATCGCCAAGCGGCTGTTCGTTGCCGACATCGGTGAGGGGCCATTCGTCATGGTCAATCCTGAGATCGTCGAAACCTCAGGAGAGTGGACGTTCGAAGAAGGCTGTCTATCGGTTCCCGATCGGTTCTGGGAGATTTCCAGACCCAGCTTCGCCCGTGCCACGGGGTTTGATCTCGATGGAAACGCGATCGAGTACTCAGGCGACGAGCTGATGGGACGTGTGCTTCAACACGAGATCGATCACCTGAGCGGTGGGCTCGTCATCGAGCGCCTCAGCAAGGCGGAAAGGAAACAAGCGATTGCGGAGCTCCGAGAGGCAGTAGCCGACGACCGGCTAGGGCGACCCTGATGCGCTCGGTGTTTCTCGGTACTCCCGCATCTGCGATCCCGAGCCTGGCCGCGTTGCTCGACGTAACCGATGTGGAACTCGTGATCACTCAACCCGATCGGCCGCGTGGCCGGTCGGGCACGCCGGTTGCGCCGCCGGTGAAGCGCGCTGCCGAGCAGTGGGGCCTCAGGATCCAGCAACCGAATGACAAGGACGAGCTGTGGGGGAACCTGTCCCAGCTGCCCTTCGAGGTCGGACTGGTCGTGGCCTATGGCAAGATCCTCGAGCCGCGTGTCCTAGATCTGCCACCGTTCGGGTACCTGAACGTGCACTTCTCGTTGCTGCCGCGGTGGCGGGGGGCTGCTCCCGTGGAGCGCGCCATCCTGGCAGGCGATGAGAAGACCGGCGTCAGCCTGATGCTGCTCGACGAGGGTTTGGACACCGGCCCTGTGGTTGCAGTCGTTGAGACACCCATCACAGATGATGAGACCGGCGGCACACTCACCGGCCGTCTCTCCTATCTGGGTGGGATGATCGTGAACGACGCCGTCCCCGAGTATCTGGCAGCGCAGTTGGAGCCCGCCCCGCAGATCGATGCGGGAGTGACGAATGCTCCGCTGCTTGATCCAAATGAAGCACAAATCGACGGGAGCTGGGCTGCTGACACCGTTGAGAGGGCGGTACGAGCCTTCCATCCTCGTCCGGGGGCCTGGGTGAGGATCGACGGTGTTCGGCACAAGCTGCTCGAGGTCGAGCACACCGACGCTTTGGTTGAGCCCGGATCCTTCGAGGGGGTAGACGGTGAGCCCGCTGCGGGGTTCGCTGAGGGCAGTCTTCTCCTGGTAACCCTGCAGCCGGCGGGCAGACCAGTGCAAAGCGGATCGGCGTGGCTCAACGGCCGCCGCGGGGCCGGCGGCACGATCGATCCCGCGTGAGTTCCAATCCTCAGTCCTCAGTCTTCAGCAAGACAAGAGGTCGGTACCGGTTCGACTCATACTGGGTACTGGGAACTGGGAACTGGTGACTTCCCGAATACACTCGCTCACCATGATCAAACCGCCCCGAATCGCGCCCTCCGTTCTCGCCGCCGACTTCTCCCGACTGGGTGAGGAGGTCGCGCGTGTCGAGCCGCACGCGGATCTGCTCCACGTCGACGTGATGGACGGCCACTTCGTACCCAACCTGGCGGTGGGTATCCCCGTGATCGCTTCGCTGCGGAGGATCACCGAGCTTCCGCTCGACTGCCATTTGATGACGCTGAACCCCGATCGGTACCTGGAGGCGCTCAAAGAAGCAGGGGCCGACATCGTCACCGTCCACATCGAAGTCTTTCCTGACCCGGCAGACATCGCGGCCCAGGCCCGAGCGGTCGGACTCGGGTTTGGACTTGTGATCAATCCACCAACTCCGGTCCAGGCGGTGGAGCCCTTCGTCGAGCTGACCGACATGGTCCTGGTCATGTCTGTCGACCCCGGGTTCGGCGGCCAGCAGTTCGACCAAACGGTTCTTGGGAAAGTAGAGCGCTTGCGGAAGTTCATTGATTCTGCAGCGCTTGGCACCGATATAGAAATCGATGGCGGCATCGATCTGACGACGATCCGATCGGCGCGCGATGCCGGAGCAGACGTCTTTGTCGCCGGAACATCCGTGTTCCGGACGGACGATCCCGCTGCAGCCATAGAAGAGCTACGTGAAGCGATGATCGTCTAGAGGTGCCATGAACGATCGGATCCTCGTCGTTGACGACGACCCGGAAATTCGTGAGTTCGTCAAGACGAATCTCGAGAGCGAGGGCTTCGAGGTCGAGGTTGCGGGCAACGGCCCGGAAGCACTCGAACTCGCCGCCGACCGTCCTCCCGCACTCGTTCTCCTCGACGTGATGATGCCCGGCATGGACGGCCTGACCACCCTGCGCCACCTGCGCAACGACGTCCCAACGGCGAATGTGCCGGTGGTGATGCTCACGGCAAAGCCGCGGGCTGCAGATCGGGTGAAGGGCCTGGATCTCGGCGCAGACGATTACATCACCAAGCCGTTCGATGTCGAGGAGCTGGTGGCAAGGGTCAGAAGCGTGATCCGTCGCGCCCAACACATGCGCGATCTGTCGCCGCTCACCGGCCTGCCAGGGAACTTTCGCATCACGACCGAACTGGAGAACCGGGTCCGCGATGCTGGGCCGTTTGCGGTCGTCTACGGCGATCTCGACAACTTCAAAGCGTTCAACGACACCTACGGATTCATGCGAGGTGATGCCGTCATCAAGTTCACCGCAGAGACCCTGCTGCGAATCGCGCAGGAGACCGAAGGGGAAACGGCGTTTGTTGGACACGTTGGTGGTGACGATTTCGTCGTCATCCTCGGTTCCGAAGACATCGAGCCGTTTTGCGAGGCGGTCATCAAGAGCTTCGACGACGGCATCCTCGAGTTCTACGACACCAACGATGCGCTTCAGGGCCACATTGAGGTCACCGATCGGCTCGGCGAGAAACAGACCTTCCCGATCGCTTCGTTGTCGATGGGCGTAGCCACCAACAGGCACCGGCCGCTCACCTCCGGGTGGGAGGTCTCAGCGATTGCGACCGAGATGAAAGAGTTCGCCAAGCGACAGCCCGGTTCGGTGTACGCGGTGGACAAGAGGACCTAGCGGTCCCCGGTCATAAGCAACAAGGAACAAGTACCAAGTAGCGACCGTACTTGCTACTTGATACTCGCTACTTGCGACCCAGAAGTTGCCGGCCCGCTGGATCGCGACGAGGACTACAATTGCGCGAGAGAGCCCCCTTCAGGGCAGGGTGCAATTCCCGACCGGCGGTGAAAGTCCGCGACCCCCAGCAATGGGGCTGATCCGGTGAAACTCCGGGGCCGACGGTGACAGTCCGGATGGGAGAAGGAGGGCGCATGTCGCGCCGCGTCGACGACAACCGGTCCGAGACACGCCGCGCGGAGGAGCTGATGCTGAGGGCCGTCGGTCTGACCGGCGACACCTACCCGCATCCGAATCCGCGGGTCGGCGCCATCGTGCTTTCCCCAGATGGAACCGTGGTCGCCGAGCGCGCCCACGCTGGCCCCGGCCAGCCCCACGCAGAGGTTCTGGCCCTGACCGATGCCGGTGGGCGCGCCGGCGGGGGCACGCTTGTCGTCACCCTCGAACCATGTTCTCATCACGGTCGAACCCCGCCATGTGTCGACGCCATCCTCAACGCCAACGTGGCCACGGTGATCATCGGTGTCGAGGACCCAGACCTCAGGGTGTCCGGAAGTGGTGTTTCGCAGCTCCGCGAGGCAGGGATCACCGTCGTCGAGGGTGTCCTACCCGAGGTGGTTCGTAGGGCCGATGCCGGGTACTTCCACCACCGCACCACCGGGTTGCCTCGGCTCACCCTCAAGATGGCGACCACAATCGATGGGCAGGCGGCAGCAGCCGACCGGACGTCGCAATGGATCACCGGAGAAGAAGCCAGGGCAGACGCTCATCGTCTCCGAGCGCGCTGCGACGCCGTCTTGATCGGCGCCGGCACGGTACGCGCCGACAACCCGCGGCTTGATGTCCGCATTGATTCATACACGGGGCCACAACCACGACCGGTGATCGTTGGCGGCTCGCGCCCATTACCGGTGGCGGCGACCGTCTACGACCGGGATCCGCTCCTGTTTTTGCCAGACGGCGCCAAGCCGCCCGACGGCATCAGCGACGTCATCGTCGCTCCAGGGCCCGATGGGGTCGACCTGACGACCATGTTGAAGCATCTGGGAGCGATGGGGTTCGTAGACGTGCTGGCCGAAGGTGGCCCGACCCTCGCAGGGTCGCTGTTGCGTCAGCGGCTGGTCGACGAGTTTGTGCTGTATCTGGGCGCCAAGCTTGGTGCCGGGGTCGGTGTTCCCGCGGTCGGTGGCGTATTCGAGACCATCGACGCGGCGCTCGATGTTCAGATCACCGCGATCACAACGCTCGGGTCCGATATCCGGATCGATGCCACCCCCCTGGAGGCTCGCTGATGTTCACCGGGATCGTCGCCGAGGTGGGCCGTCTAGAGCGGGTGGAGCGAACCGAAACCGGCCGGCGATTGGTGATCGAAGGGCCGCACACGGTCGAGCGACTCGCTATCGGTGATTCGGTCGCAGTGAACGGCGTCTGCCTGACCGCGGTGGCGGTCGGCGAAGATACGTTTGAGGTCGATGCCGTGGGTGAAACGCTGGAGCGCACCAATCTCGGCGGTCTTGCGGTGGGTGTCGGGGTAAATCTAGAACGGCCGGTAGCGTCGGCAGACGGGCGATTTGACGGGCACATCGTCCAGGGCCATGTCGACGGTGTGGGCAAGATCGAGACCATCGACATCGAGGGCGAAGCCAGCCGGATCCGGGTCGCGGCGCCGGCCTCCTTGGCTCCCTACCTAGTCGAGAAGGGCGCGGTGACG
>JACZST010000140.1 GCA_022574065.1 Acidobacteriota bacterium | reverse complement strand
TGGTTCGTAGCGACCCTCCGGCTTCGGCCCGTGGTCGTAAAGGCTGTGGAACACTCGATGGAGCGCAGATTCGGCGAAGACCTCTGGGACCGAATGCCGAAAGAGATGCTCGACATGAACGTCCCCGGCCGCACGCTGCTCATCCACGACGTCGATGATGACATCGTGCCGATTGACCACGCGAAGCTGCTGTCCGAGCGTTGGGGTGTGCGGCTTGTGAGCACACAGGGCCACGGGCACCATGGCATGCTTCGGGCGCCTGAGGTCATCGACCAGATCGCCACCTTGGCGTCCGCCGAGCCCGTGTCGGTCTAGCCGTTGCGCAATCCGGGAAACCCACGACTCGCATCCCGGGCCCGGGACTAGATACCAGGCAAATCCGAGCCCCGAGGTCCTTTGGAGCGGAAGATCGCCCACTCGCCCGCGTAGGTTGCGCATCGCGCAACTCGTCATAATCGCGATTATCGGTGCTTCGCGAGCGGTTCGACCTGCAACCAGCAGACGGCAACCAGCGTTGCAGCTCACTCCCTGTAGTAGTCCTCGGCTCGTTCGCCATCCAGATCGCCGGCTCAAGGGCACGGATTGGAGTCATCTCGTCAGGGTCAGCTTGACGCCTCGATATCGCTTTCGCTGACGTCCTCGTTGGGGATGCCTAACTCCTGCATGGCCTCTTCGAGATCGGCATCTTCGAGTTCCTCCGGCGGAATCCCAGTGTGCTCCTCGATAGCTTGAGCGTTCTTGGCGCTCATCTTCTTGGTGCCGATGGCAACCATCCCGCCCACAAGGACGACGCGTCGGCGACGCTGTCTCCTTCGCCTTCTCCGCCCGCCGCGGGCAGGTCCAGGGGCTCTTCCTCTTCTACGTGGCATCAGACTCCTCCTGATCTGTCCTCAACCAGGGCGATTTGCCGTGCACGCCGCCGACACCTTGATGCTTACTGTCTTCGACCCAAAACGGACCAGCCCACCTCGAGAGCAGGGGGCTGGCTCATCGGGGAGCCTACCAACACCGGCCTCCCCGGTGCATGCCCTCGTTAACAGCGAGAAGCTCCGTGGTGGAGCTCGGCGGCGAAGGCACAAACGCTACGTCGAAGAACAGCTCCAGCGGGGTTGCCGTGCGCCCAGCCTCGTTTGCTGAGCGGGGAAGCACCGGAACAAGCCAGGGCCGTGGGGTCATCGCTTACCGGTCCGCTCCAACCGGCTACCGCCGTGTTTGGTGTTGGTTCGGCCCACGGTCATTGGGAGGACGTCGGACTCTCTACGTCGGCGCGAGTGGTTTGGACCGGATGAGTGGCGACGAACCCGTCGACGGTGTTCGCGATCAACTCGTCGGAGATCCGTGCTCGCCGCATCACATGCTGATGGAATATGGGTCCGGCGAGCTGGGCGACCGCCTCGTCTGGTTTGATGGATCGACCAAGCCGGCCATCCTCAATGGCCCCAGCGACGATGCCCCGCAGCGGTGCCGTGACTCCAGCGACAAAGCGACGTTGGGCGGGGATGAGATCGCTCGAGCGGGTGGCGTGGTCGAGCAACGCGACAAACATGACACGGAACGGACGCCTGTTGAGACGAAGCCGCAAGCTCTCGAGGGCATTGGCGAGGTCGACGCGGAGATCACCGATGGTCGGCGCCGCGTGATCCGGGGCCAGCACGCGGTCGATGGCATCGAGCAACAATGAGACCGGGTCGGGCCAGATGCGATAGATCGTAGAGCGGGCGACACCGGTCACTGTGGAGACGCGCTGCGGCGTTACGGCATGGTGGCCTTCGGCGATGAGCAGATCGGTGGCTGCGTCGAGCACGATCTTGCGAACCCGCGTGGTTCGGGGATTCTCCGTCGTCTCCCGCTGATCTGGTGACTTCTGCGCCATCCAATCTCCTCCGGATAGTTGGGAATGTCGGCGATCGGTGTTCGTTTGCTATCTTGCAGGACAGTCTGTAGCTTTAGCAACATACCGTCCGTGAAGGACAGACTAACCACGGTTGTCGAGAAAGGACAGACAATGGACCGCTCACATCCGACCGACCTTGCCCGCTGGTTTGCCTATGGCATCGATGCCATAGGAAGAGGGGATTACGACCGAGGGGTCGCCATGTGGGAGGAGAGCCTCGCGGACGATTTCTCGTTCAAGTTTGTCTTCTACCCCGGCGGTCCGTCGATGGAGTGCCCGGGACCGGAGTGCCCGATCCAGGAATTCGACACCAGGGCTCAGCTGCGTGCCCAGTTCGCACAGGGCGAATTCCAACGCCAGGGATACCTAGCGACACAGCACCAAATGCACAACGTCGAGGAGAGGAGCCGCAACGGCAACCAGGCAGAGGTGTTCGCCTACATCCAGGCCAACCACTTCCTCCCGGACAACGTCGTTGACATCTTCTGGGGGGACTACACGATCACGTGTGTGGAAGTTGATGGATTGTGGCGGGTGCAGCACGAGGAGATCGTTGGGACCTCCTTCGTCAGGTTCCAAGGCTCAGCAATCAGCTGAAGACCGTGGTCGAACTACGAGGCAGAGAATGGCTGGCCTAGGCAAGCTGCTGCTGGTGACAGCGTTGGTCGTCGCCGCCTGCAGTGGAAGCTCCGATTCGACGACCACGCGGGCTTCCACGACGACGCCGCCGCCGGCAACGACATCGGCACCAAACACGACGGTGGCCACAGGTAACACAGGAGACACAATGCAATCGACCTTCATACTTTCAACGAGACCGGGAGAGAAACCCAGCGTCACCACCGGTATCCCGCACATTCAGCTCGACCAGAATTCGTCAGACGAGATGCTCGACGAGCTGGCTACGTGGGCGTTTTCGCTCGACGGAGTCGTGGAACAGCCGAGCCAGGCGTCGCTGCCTGGCGCCAGGGGCCTCACCGTTGCCGGCGAACTGCCGGCTCGCCGCGAAGCGATGATCGTGGGACGTGAGTTTGGCCATATCCACCCCGGTGGCAGCCTCCATCTCCGCCTGCCAGCAGGAGAGGCTGGAGATGTCGTCGATGAGGGCTGGGGCGAATATCACCCCTTTGCTCTCGACGGCACGATTCCGGGCCTGGTCATGGTCTACGCCCCCCGGACCACCGAAGACCTCGATGTTGTCAAGACCATCATCGAGGCCTCGGTTTTCTTCGCGCTGTCCGGCGACGGGTAGTTCACTTCGAAGCGTACCGATCGGACACCGACCGGTCGAGGGATCGCCGGTGACGGGGTCAGGGAACTCTCGTGCCGAATCGGTACGCCACCCATCTGATCGCGACAGTGACCGCTCAGTGGCGACAGTCAGGTAGGCCGGTCTGGTGAACGCACTAGCGGTACCTCCAGGCTGCGGGATCGCGGATGGCTGCGTTGGGCTTATCTGGGATCGACCACGTCTGTCGACAACTCTTCCAGAGAGGCAAGCACCACGTCGGCTGTGGCCATCGCCTCATCATCGGGCGGATAATGAGGGTTGGCGATAACGATCACCCGCATACCGGCCTCCGACGCCGACCGAATGCCGGCAGCAGAGTCCTCCACGGCCGCGGCAGACGCTGGTTCGACACCGAGACGGCGCGCCGCCTCCAGGTAGACGTCCGGTGCCGGTTTCCCTCGTTCGACCTCCTCGGAGGACACGGTCACCCGGAACTGCTGGCTGAGACCCGCCGTCTCCAGCACTTCGTCGATGAGGACCCGGTTCGACGACGAGGCGAGGCCGAGGGGCCAGCGGGACGCTAAACGCTCCACGGCTTCGATCGCTCCCGAAAGCAGCGGCAACTGTCGCCGGTAACGGTCCTGCATGCGCCGCACCACCTCGGCGTCGATCTCCGCAGGCGAGCGATCCACTCCGAGCTCGTTGGCGATGTAGGCAGACCACTCGAGGGAGGACATCCCCATCATGGCTACTGCGGCTCCCTCGTGCCATCGGCCTCCCCAATCACTCACCGCCTGGCGCTTGACCTCGCTCCACACCTGCTCCGAGTCGAGCAGGACACCATCCAAATCGAACACGACGGCCGCGATCACGCCGGCGAGGCTACTCGCGCAACTGGGAGACGGTCTTGAAGGGGGCGCCGACTGGACCGACGACTTTGGCTCGTACCGGCGACCAACCACGCATATTGCCTGCCGCCTCAAGGCGTGAAGTCACCTACGGGATGGCATAGGTAGGCCGAACGTGACTCGGATGATTCGATTTGTACCGGTTGTGGCAGTACTCGCTCTCATCGGCGCTGTGTGTCCGGGCAGCATCGGGATTCGTCACGGCTCGGTGCTGCGAACGAACACGACGAACGCGCCGCCGCCCGTTCCCGCGAAGTCCTTCGGTGTGTTGAAGCGTTCGGTGCGTTCGAACCCGGTGTGCTCCCACACCCGCTGCGCTCGTTTGTTCCATTCCGAGATCGTGACCCTCATCTGCTCGGGTTGGAACGCCGCCGCTGCCAAGTCCGCAACCGCCGCGACATATCGAGATCCGTTGCCGAGGCCGATGTCGAGCGCCGGGGCGCAATAGTCGCCGCCCGGAACCCGGGCGTCGGAGCCGAAGGTGCAGAACCCGATCAGGTCATCCATCGCGTCGACGAGGGCGTGACACTGCGTTTCCGGTCCGAGGAGGTGCTCGATGTTCCCCTCGACCGACTAGTCGCCGATGTCGTAGACGTCGTAGGGCGGGTCGTTCCTCCACGTACTGAGCTCACGAACCTCCTCCTCGGTCGCAGGGCGGATCGTCAGGTCGCCGTGTGTCATAGCTCATCGCCTTCCTGAATGCGGCGAATGAAATCGTCGACCGCACGTTTGCCAACGGTCTCGCCGTACCGTTCGTCGAGCAGCCCACGCAGATGGGCGAACACCTGCTCGCGTTCCTCGTCCTCGGTGAGAGTGGACGCGGTCAGAACCTTCGTGCCGTCGATCCAGGGTTTCGAGTCCGAAGACCACGGAACGAGGACCAGCCAGGACCACACCGTGTTCCGCCCGCTCGTTGCCGTCTTGCGAACCAGCCCGACGCTCGAGTACGGCAACGGTGTCCAACCCATCGTTCGGAGCAGGTCTCGCCCATCGGGCATCTCGAGCGCATCGTTGTCTTCCATGGCTCCTCGTCGTGTGTGATGACGGCCACGGTACCGAAGCGGGTGATCGAATGATGCCGGGGGGGAACGTGACACGGGCCGGCACGCGGGTGATCGAAACCCATCTGAACGACGGTACGGCCATCGTCAGCGGTGCCGTGGTTCCGGGTGCCGCCCTCACGCTACCGGAAAATGTTCAAGTGGCCAGCCGTCCCGTCTTACGCACTGGCCGCCGTCTTCTGGGTCTATTCCTGACCGGCTCTTCGTCGACAGCGGCGGGGTAGGGTGCGCCTTGTGACCGACATCGCTGTAGAGCAGGCTGGTGGCAGCACCTATCGCGTCACCGTGACCGACGGTGGATCAACGACCACCCACGAGGTAACGGTCGGTCCCGCAGAGGTCGAAGCACTTGGCGGCGCCACGCCGGAGTCGCTGATCGATGCATCCTTCCGCTTCCTGCTCGACCGCGAGCCAAAGGAGTC
>JACZST010000139.1 GCA_022574065.1 Acidobacteriota bacterium | reverse complement strand
GTCAGCTCGTGGGCCAAGCGAGTCGACAGGCCCGCACCCTTAGAAGTTTGCTTTTTGCTGGGGGTGTCCGTACGGACGTGCTCCCGGTCCTCGTCCTCTGGGGAAGAGGAATCGAGGGCGTCTCACGAGCGACGATCGATGGAGTCATTGTCGGACGCGGTGCCGCCCTCAACGACTGGCTTGGCCAGATTGAAGCCAAGCCCCTCTCAAATGAGCAGTTCGATCTGGCGAGAAAGGCCGTCGAACGGTTCAAGGCCGGCGAGGGTGTGCGGAAGCCCGTGGTAGAGACTGTCGCACCCCGCCAGGCCCAACCCGATGACTCTTCGGTCGACGATATGGGGCCGATAGCGGTCGCTCAGAGGTAGAGCAGGTTCTTCAAGTGACATTTCGTCACGTTGGGGGATGGTGTGGATACCACCCCCGATAGCTAGTGCTACGGCCCGTAATCCCACCGGTCAACCGCATCCCTCAGCGACGCCCGACCAGCCTCAAACACTTCAGCGCGACGCGGGTAGGCGCCGGACGGATGAGGAAACCCGGAGAGGACTCGGGTTCCGTCGACGGAGCCCGCGGTGACGAGCCGACTGACTGCTGTTTTGGCAGCCTTACCGAGTGGGATCACGAGCGTGTTGGCTGGTGAATTCAGCTCTTGGAGTAGGAGCGTGTCAACGAACGACAAGAGAGTCGGACTTTTCACCAAGACTGGCGATGTCCCTGCGTAGTTGTCTTCATCACGAAAGACTGGATAGCGAATGGCTGAAGTCGGGTGGAGCAAGTCCGCATGGGCACCAAATAGCTCAGCGCTTGTCTCGATGCCCAACCGAGATGGCACACCGATTTGATCCAACATCGATACGAGATTTGTTCGCAGCGTCCCCGAGAAGGCAGCTGCTTTCTTGACTGAGTCAAGGGCTGCTGGTTCTGTTCCGCCGGCGGCGATGGTTGACACGAAGGTGCGCACGGCCGCTTCCATCTGTGTCCACCCAGGGGTTATGCCGACCAACGCGATCCGCGCGTTCGGGCTCTTGTAGTCAAACGGGGCGTAGAAAACTCGTATCCGGCCCTCTGTCGCGATCAACAGATCGGGGATCATGAGATCGGAGCGCTCGTATCGCTCTTTGAGGTCGAGCCTCGACACTACGTCGATTCTGTTTGCGTCTCGCACGTCGCTCTCAATCGAAGGCCTGGAGACCAGCCTACGTCAACGTTCGGCGCTCGCAGCGACCGGCGAACCCTCTGATGACAGGAGGCCATTGGTCTGGTATTCGATCGCTCTTGTTACAGGTGGTCTCTCCTAGGTGACGCCCGAGTGGGCACCGCTGCTTGAATCACTAGGTGGCCGTGCGACTCATCGATGGAAACAACATCCTCTACCACTACCTGCAGAAAGACCTGCAGGATCGCGACCCCGAGTTGTTCGGAGCGTTGGTGGCCGATTTGATCGCGTCGCTCGGAATCTGGCTGCCCCAAGACGCCTACCAACGGATGCCTCTCCTGTTGCCATGGGCGGTGCGCGATCCTGATTCGAGAGGGAACAAGCGTCGCGGCATAGAGGATCAATGGGGCTCACCGAACGACGAGGGAAGGTTCCGAGATGACAACTCTCTCATCAAGGGTCTCCCGAAACGCCTCGCGATCGTGCCGGGTCTGGTATCGGAATACCGCAACGCGAGAATGGGCAACGGATTTGTCGCTGCCCATATCTGGAGAATTCGCGCTGACGGAGAACTCGCGACGCGGCGCTGGGACACGTACTCCTTTGTACCAAACATCATGTGGCTCCCTGCCCAAGTCGCGAAGCTGACGGATCGAGAGGGGGCGTATGCGCAGCGATACCTTCAGGCGCTATCCCTGAAGCTGTATCGAGATGCGCCTATCACGGACGACCTTCGTCCTTTCGTGGAGGCGCCGTGGTCTTTGCTGCCCGATCCCGGTATTCCCGAGGCTGATCTTCCGGATCTCAGCGACCTCAGTTTCTTCGAATGCGATGACACCTTCTTCGCAAGCCGAAAGAGGGCGATCGGCGACGTGCTCGGTGCGCTTCAGAGCCTCGAACGTGGCGACATCCTCAACAAGAAGCTGATTTCCAGTCGCTATGGAGACGGCCTTCCGTCTGTATCCGCCGGACGGAGGTCAGCACTCATGGGTGAGTTGGCGAGCTATCTGGCAGCGCTCGGTTGATCCTACTGGCAGATTCTTCAAGTGACATTTCGTCACGTTGGGGGATGCGACGGGTACGTCACCAGCGTCTCGCGACCCCTATCAAAACCATCCGCTCCGACATCCCCGTTTGAGCTCACGGTCACGCCTCGAGTGGGTTGCTATCTAGGAGACGTGGAGGTTCGCGTCGGCTCACCCTTACCGATAAAAAACCGACCTCCACGGCCTCAGTCTCCACCGTGGGTCGGTCTTTTCCACCGTCGGCTCCTCGAAATCCGGCTCGACGATCGGAGCCCTATCGCTCCCGTCGGGGGGTTCCTGACGGCGTCTGTGTAACGTTGCGCGGTGTCTCTGCCGACCGGCGTCGTTACCTTCGTGTTCTCCGACATCGAAGGCAGCACCCGGCTGTGGGAATCGGAGCCGGAGGCTATGCGGCATTCGCTGGCGCGTCACGATGCCCTGGTCGCCGAGATCATCAAAGCGGCAGGTGGGCATATCTTCAAGCACACCGGCGACGGGTTCGGCGCTGCGTTCAGTTCGGTGTCTGCAGCCCTCGAGGGTGCCGCCCAGTTAGCGACGCGGATCGCAGATGAAACCTGGCAGGGACCAGCATTGAGCTGTCGTGTCGGCGTGCACTCCGGCGAGGCGGAGCCGCAGGGCGATGACTACTTCGGCGCCTCGGTAACCAGGACTGCCCGGGTGACGGATGCGGCCAACGGTGGTCAGATCGTGGTGTCGGAGGCGTCTCACCGTTTGATAGGGGGGCAAACTCCGCACGGCATGTCGTTTGTGGACGTTGGCGAGCACCGGCTCAAGGATCTGGCCGGGCCGATCGGTCTGTATCGGTTGGAGGGGCCCGGGGCGATGGATCAGCGTCTGCTGCGGACGTTGGAGACGGCCCCGCACAACCTGCCGGTCCAGTTGAGTTCGTTCGTGGGCAGGGAGGCTCAGATCAAGGAGGTGGCGGATCTGGTCACGACCTCTCGTTTGGTCACGTTGACGGGCATTGGTGGAGTGGGCAAGACGCGACTCTCGCTCCAGGTGGCTGCAGAAACGATGTCCCAGTTCGACCACGGCGTGTGGTTCGTAGAGCTGGCGTCGTTGGCGGAGACCGGGCTAGTAGCGGACACCGCGGCCAATGCGCTCTCGGTGCCGCAGGACAGCACAGTGTCTGCCGAACAGCGAGTCCTGCGCTTTCTGAGAGATCGGAGAGCGCTGCTGATTATCGACAACTGCGAGCACTTGATCGACGACGTGGCGGAGTTCGTCGATCGGCTGCTGCGGGCGTGTCCCGATGTGCACGTTCTGACGACAAGCCGAGAAGGACTCGCGGTGACTGGCGAGGTCCTGTGGAGGGTTCCGTCGTTGCGCGTGGACGACGATGCGGCGGCTGTCGAATTGTTCGCCGAACGTGCGAGATTGGCCCGACCCGAATTCACCGTGAATGACGAGAACCGGGAGACGGTGGCCGAACTGTGCACCCGTCTCGACGGGATTCCCCTCGCCATCGAGTTGGCGACGGCTCGGCTCAAGATGTTGTCCGTCGAACAAATCGCAGAGCACCTGGGTGACCGCTTCCGACTGCTTACCGGGGGAAGCCGGACTGCCATGGAGCGACAACGGACGCTGCGAGCGATGATGGACTGGAGCTACGACCTGCTCTCCGGAGAGCAGCAGGCGCTGCTGCGACGCCTCGCCGTGTTCTACGACGGATTCGCCTACGAGGCCGCTGAGGAGGTTTGTTCCGATGAGACGTTGCCGCGCTTCGAGGTACTCGATTTGCTCGGGCGACTCGTCGAGGCGTCGATGGTGACGTTCGAGCCGGACATCAGGCCTCGATATCGACTCCTAGAGACGGTCCGCCAGTATTCGCTCGACAAGCTGCTTGAAGCCGGGGAGGCCGATCAGGCGAGGCTGCGACACGCCGAGTTCTTCCAGGCGGCCTCAGTGCACCTGCGCGAACGGCTCGACCACGGCGATGCCTCAATGATGGAAGAGGGACACGACGAGCTCGGCAATTACCGGGCCGCGATGACCTGGGCAGCAGAAGCCGGTGAGGGCGAACTGCTCTTAGAACTCGCAGCCAATCTCCGGGTGTACTTCTGGAATCGAGTCATGTACCGGGAGTCAGTTCGGTGGCTCATGGCCGGAATCGACATGGTGCCGGACGCAACATCCGAGCTGTTCTGTGAGGCTGTGGCGATGGCCCTCACCGACGCCGGCAACAGCTCCGACGTCACCGCCATCGAGAAGCTGCGTCCGATGGCCGACCACCTCTTCAGGGCGGTGGAGGGCGACCTGGCGCGGGGTGCGCTGGCCAACGCGATCGCGGCGGACATGATGAGGAGCGATTTCCGTCGCGCCGACGAAATGCTCCAGGAGGCGCACCGGCTGTTGCGCAGGGCCGGGAGCCCGCGGTGGCCGGGTTCGGTGCAGAACCGATTCCTGACATCATTGTACATGAACAGCCGGGAGTCTGAGGAGGAGGTGCTAGGGCTTGTCGAGGAGGCGGTCGCTGAGGGGTTGAACATCCATGCGACTGTGGTGCAGACCGCCTTCATGCTGATTGGCGAGGAGTACGAGCATGTGATTCGGAGGGCCGAGCACCACGAGCCTAGGGACGAGTGGGACGAAGCAATGATGCTGCTCTTCCGCGTCGTAGCCGAGAGGGCACTCGGTCGGCTTGACGCCGCCATTGAGACGATCGACCGAGCCGAGACGATTCTCGGACCCAACGTGCCCGGCGCAACGGCGTTGCATAAGAGCATGACCTACCTCCAGCAAGGCGAGCTGACTTTGGCTATCGACGCATTCGAGACACCGTACGCCCACGACGCTCTCCCAGACGCCTACTCCCGACTTACCGCCTCGGCGTTCTGGGCGATGGTCGCGGAACAGCGAGGTGACCACGAGACGGCTGCGGAGCTGTGGGGATTTTGGGATGAGCTGGCTGAAGCCTCACACCATCGACCGTCCTCGCTCGAAGGAAACCTCCAGGAGGCGTCTCGGCAACGCTCGACCGAAGGGCTCGACCAGGACCGTTTCGTTGAGCTCACCGATGCAGGTCGCCATACGCCGTGGAAAGAATTACCACTCGTACACGGCGAGCACGCCTGAGTCCGACTCGCCTCCGACCAGCTTGGTCACCTGGCGGGCTAGCCAAGACTGCCTTGATCACGACCTGGTCGCCGGTGACGCGAAGCCGGTCCCCACGGCCTCAGCCTCCAGGAGGGGTCGGTCTTATCCACCGTCGGTTCACCCTTACCGATAAGAAACCGACCCCCATGGCCTCAGTCTCCACCCAGGGTCGGTCTTATCCACCGTCGGCTCCACGACGGCGCGCTCCGACTGACCGGCCGGGGATTGGCAGCATTTGAGGCATCGGTGTCTTGGTCTAAGACCGATACACCC
>JACZST010000138.1 GCA_022574065.1 Acidobacteriota bacterium | reverse complement strand
GTTTCGCGTTGCCGCTCGATTCGAGGAGACCCACGACACGGTGACTTTGGAGTTCGAGCCCACGGACGGGGACGGGGACGGGATCCGTTTCGCCCCAGGGCAGTTCACCATGCTGTACCTGTTTGGCATCGGCGAAGTTCCGATCTCCATCGCCGGGGGCGAAGAGGATGGGCGGACGCTCGTCCACACGGTGCGCTCCGTTGGGGCGGTTACCGAAGCGATATGGTCGCTGGGCGAAGGGGAGCAGGTTGGTATCCGCGGCCCCTACGGGGTGGGATGGCCAATCGAGGAGGCCGAGGGCAAGGACCTCATTGTTGCCGCCGGGGGGTTAGGCCTAGCACCGCTTCGCTCCGTGGTCCAGCATGTGGCGGAGCATCGGGACCGTTTTGGAGCCGTCTCGCTCATTTACGGCACGCGGTCGCCGACCGACATGCTGTACGGCGACGAGCTCCACGATTGGAGAACCCGGTTCCAAGTCGACGTTGGGGTGACCGTCGATCGTTCCGATGAGGGTTGGCACGGCAACGTCGGGGTGGTGACCAGCCTGTTGCCTGGGGCCAATTTCGACCCGGCCAACACTATCGCCATGGTGTGCGGGCCCGAGGTCATGATGAAGGTCGTTGCCCGGGAGTTGGTATCACGTGGCGTCGAGCCGGCGGACGTCTATATCAGTCTGGAGCGCAACATGAAGTGCGCCATCGGCTTCTGTGGTCACTGCCAGTTCGGTCCGGATTTTGTCTGTCGTGACGGCCCCGTGGTGCCGTACGCACGGGTGATGGAGCGCATGCGAGTGGCTCAGCTATGACCACTGAAACCCGGCTACGCCCACGGCTGGCCGTGTGGAAGTTCGCATCCTGTGATGGATGTCAGCTCACCTTGCTCGATTGCGAGGACCAGCTGCTGGAGATCGCGGGGGTGATCGACATCGCCTACTTCATGGAGGCGACTAAAGGTGAGATCGAAGGTCCTTATGACCTTTCGCTGGTGGAGGGGTCGATCACGACTCCCGACGACGCCGAGCGCATCCAGGAGGTGAGACGGCTCTCCGACAAGGTGGTCACGATTGGAGCCTGTGCCACCGCGGGTGGAATCCAGGCATTGAGAAACTGGTCGAACGTAGACGACTTCATCAGCATCGTTTATGCACAACCCGATTACATCGCCACCCTCGAGACATCCACAGCGATCTCCGATCACATCCATGTCGACTTCGAACTACGAGGCTGCCCGATCTCCAAACACCAGCTCCTCGAGACTATCGACGCCTTCGTCCACAAGCGGCAACCCAACATCCCCGGGCACAGCGTCTGTGTCGAGTGCAAGATGCGGGGCACGCCGTGTGTGATGGTCGTCCAGGGGACGCCATGTTTGGGACCGATCACCCAGGCCGGTTGCGGTGCGATCTGCCCGGCATACGATCGCGGCTGCTACGGGTGCTTCGGCCCCGCCGAGTCTCCCAACATCGACTCGCTCGGGAGGTGGTGGAAGGGCCTGGGGGAGACCGATACCGATCTCGTCCTGGCGCTGCGCACCTTCAATGCCGGCGCCCCGGAGTTCAAAGAGGCCAGCGATTTCTATGAGCGCTGAGCGAGAGATCGCAGTCGACTATCTCGCCCGTGTCGAGGGCGAGGGGGCCATGTACCTCAAGCTGCGCGACGACGAGGTCATTGACCTCAAGTTCAAGATATTCGAGCCGCCCAGGTTCTTTGAAGCGTTCCTCAGGGGCCGGAGATTCTCCGAGGCACCCGATATCACCGCCCGAATCTGTGGTATCTGTCCCGTCGCCTACCAGATGAGCTCATGCAACGCCATGGAGCACGCCGCCGGCGTGCAGGTTGCCGGCCAGCTCGCGGCGCTCCGGAGGCTGATCTATTGCGGGGAGTGGATCGAAAGCCACGCCCTCCATGTCTACTTCCTTCATGCCCCGGATTTCCTCGGATACAACAGCGCCATCGACATGGCGAAGGACTTCCCGGAGCAGGTCCAGATGGGTCTCCGACTCAAGAAGGTCGGCAACCAGATCATGATCCTCCTTGGTGGTCGGGAGATCCATCCGATCAACGTTCGGGTGGGGGGCTTCTACCGAGTACCGACCAAGCGCGAACTCGAGACACTGGTGCCCGACCTCGAATGGGCCCTCGACGCCGCCATAGCCACCTCGAAGTGGGTGGCCGGGTTCCCCTTCCCGGAATTCGAACGCGACTACGAATTCGTCGCCCTCCAGCATCCCGAGGAATACGCGATCCACCAAGGCCGCATCATCTCGAACCGCGGACTGGACATCGCGGTTGACGAGTGGCCTCAGCACTTCGAGGAAACCCAGGTCGAATGGTCGAACGCGCTGCACGCCCGCCTCAAACAACGAGGCTCGTATCACGTCGGCCCCATGGCACGGTACAGCCTCAATTCGGACAAGCTCACACCAGCGGCTAAAAAGGCAGCCGAGGACACCGGACTCGGACCCATCTGCACCAACCCGTTCCGAAGCATCGTCGTCCGAGCCGTCGAGATCGCCTTCGCCTGCGAGGAAGCCCTCCGCCTCATCGATGCCTACGAACGGCCCGCCGAGCCATTCGTTCCCGTCGAACCCCACGGGAGGGTGGGTTACGGCGCTTCAGAAGCACCCCGCGGAATCCTGTACCACCGCTACGAGATCGACGAAGAGGGGCTGATCGCGGACGCTCACATCGTGCCGCCCACATCCCAGAACCAGCTCAGCATCGAAGACGACCTGAAGGCATATGTGCCCGGGCACGCTCACCTTTCAGATGAGCAGCTCCAATGGCAGCTCGAGCAGGCGATCCGCAACTACGACCCATGCATCTCCTGCGCCACCCATTTCCTCGACCTCACCGTCGAGCGCGACGCCCCGGGATCATGAAACGTCTCGTGATCGGCCTGGGCAACCCGTACCGCAGGGACGACGCCGCCGGCCTCGAGGTTGCCCGCCGCGTCCGCACCGTGGAGTCACACCAACGGATGACCAGCTCCTACGAGCTCATCGACCTGTGGGAGGGCGCAGACGACGTCATCATCGTCGACGCCACCCGCTCCGGGGCACCGGCCGGGACGGTTCGCCACTTCCACCCGCTGAAGGAGCCTCTGCCGAACAGAGCATTCTCGTCAACCCACGCAATCGGGATCGCCGAAACGATCGAGATGGCCCGCCAGCTCGAGCGCCTCCCACCCCAAATCGTGGTGTACGGAATCGAAACCGGGGATATCACGGCCGGGACGACCATGTCGCCCGTCGTCGAAGAAGCTGTAATGAGGGTTGCCAAGGAGATCGATGATGCATGAGACCGCCATCGTCACCGATCTGCTTGGGCGAGCCGAAGCCGAAGCCCGGGGGGACCACTCGGTCATCGCAGCACTGGAGTTTCGCATCGGGGCACTCTCAGGCATCTCCCCTGAATCCCTTCGACAACATGCGGATCGAATCGCGTGGGGAATGTGGGGATACAGCCCGGAGCTCCATATCGAGGAATCGCATGACCCGACCGACCCGAACGCGCAGGGAGTCGTGCTCGTCTCCGTTCGGTTGGAGGCGTAGCCTATGTGCGTTGCGATCCCCGGACGGATCATATGGATCGGAGCGGACACAGCCGCCTCAATCCCCGCCCAGATCGAAACCGGCGCAGCGACCCATGATGTCGACCTCGTGATGGTCCCCGAAGCAGTAGTTGGCGACTATGTCGTCGTGCATGCCGGATACGTCATCCACCTGATCCCCAAAGACCGTGCCCGAGACACACTCGAGTTGTTCGGCATCGAACCATGAACGGAGAGACAGTCGACAGCGATTTCCTCTACCACCGCACCGTCAAGTTGGCGATATCTTTGTTGCCAATGACCCGATCGCGTCGTCGGTCGGAGATCATTTCGGTCGCGAGTAACCGCCCAGATCGCGGTACTCCGCGTTGGCGATGAGGTCGAAAGCGTTGGCGAGGCGCCCCGTCAAGCTGAACATTGACGCGATCTCAATAATGTGCATGACCTCCTCGTTCCTCCGCCCTTCGCCACGCATCGTTTCGATATCGGCACCCGTCATCTCGTGCGCCCCATTCGCGGCCTCGACCGCAAAGTCCAACATGGCCCGCTCGACAGCCGGCAGATCGGCACGGCAGGGTAGTTGGTGAGGAGCGTCGAGTTCGACGATGAGACGGGAGCGTGGGAGTCGGTGCTCGTCCGCGGCGACGTAAACTTTCTGGAAAACGATCGGTCGGACGATGCCATCGTTGTGCCCGTGCTCGGGAAGTATCGCGACTTCACGTCCGAGTTCGGTTCCGGCCCTCGCTCGACGCCCAGGACGCGGCGATGGGTTGGGTCGGCACGCCCGAGGTTGGTCGAGACGCGGCGATCGTCTTCAGCCTTGCGATGCACGAGGTGACCGGACGCACCTCCGGTCGCTGGATGACGCCGGGAACGCGACCCGGCCGCCTCTGAGCGTTGCACAGTTACCATTTGCTCTAGAAAGGCAGCGTCATTGTATTCGGTCATTGGGAGCGCCAATGTGACAGCAAGTCCCGTGAGCGCGGCGCCCACGAGACCAAGCAGGCCACCGCCGACCATCACCGCTGTGAGCTGTGCGAGCACCGCTCGGTGCCGGCGCGGAGCAGTCAAGAACGTCGGGATGACGGTGCCGTGGCCGTATTCGCGGGCGACAGCGATCGCACCGAACAACGCGGCGATCATCATGGCGTTCGCAGCAAAGGCCATGAGCGACTGCTGATCGCCTGCTGTTGCGATGAACGCCTTGCTGCCATCCATGTCGGTCCCGAAGATCACAGCGGTGGCGGTTGTTGCACTGATGGCCACGAGCACTGCCAGGAACGCCCAGGGCATCCTGGTGCTGGTGAGCTTGCGGAGTTCGGCTTGTACCAGTCGTGACCAAGTCATAGCTTGGCGACCTCCTTTTTGATATCGCTGGAGTCGCTGCGTATCTCGCCACTCGTCCAGTCCAAAAACAGCTCCTCGAGGGAGCCCGTGCGCGTGGACAGCTCGTGCGGTGCGATCCCTGCGTGGAACGCTTGCTCTCCGATTTCGTCGATTGAAAGGGCGCGGACGATGAGGGTGTCCCGTTCCTCTAGCTGTGCGATACCGCCAACGGCCTCGAGGACTTGTTTAAGAGTCTCGGGTGAGGCTGTCCGTACGAACGAGCTCGTCTGTTGTAGCTCGCGCAGAGAACCACTGGTTACGAGCTTGCCGCGGTCGATGATGATGACGTCGTCGGCGAAGTGTTCTACTTCCGCAAGCAGGTGGCTCGACACGAAGACGGTATCTCCGTTCGCAGCTCGCGACCGGAGAAGGTCGCGTAGCGCCCGGACTCCTTGCGGGTCCAGGCCGTTGCCGGGCTCGTCAAGCACGAGCACTGGCGGGTCGCCGAGCAGCGCAGCGGCGAGTCCAAGACGCTGTCGCATGCCGAGCGAGTAGGCGCCGACGCGTCGGCCGTCGGCGTCGGTAAGACCAACCAGCTCCAGCATCTCATCGACCCGTGCCGGCGAGATGCCGGCGGCGTCGGCGAGAATTCGCAGGTGGTTCCGTCCGCTGCGCCCTGGTGGAACGAGTTCGCCT
>JACZST010000137.1 GCA_022574065.1 Acidobacteriota bacterium | reverse complement strand
AAACAGGGCGCGATCCGGTCTCGGTCGCCGTGGCCACCCGCGGAGCCGTGGCCCGAGCGGCCCGCCGCGAAGCGGCAGGAGCGGGAAAAATGGTGCTCCGCAAACAGGGCGCGATCCGGTCTCGGTCGCCGTGGCCACCCGCGGAGCCGTGGCCCGAGCGGCCCGCCGCGAAGCGGCAGGAGCGGGAAATTGGCAGCACTTCTGTCGAGACGACCGGTCACGTATCGGTGCGCGTTCCCGGAAGACTGATTCAGCGCTTGAACAAGCGCTTTTTCGACGCAGCCGGCGCTTCATCGCGCAGCTCCGCGTAGGTTCGGAGCAGCGCTTCCTCCTCGCCGGAAAGCTCGGTGGGAATCAGCACACCAACATGGACGAACAGATCGCCTCTCCCCCGGCGGCGCAATCGCGGCATCCCCTGCTTGGCCAACCGATACACCGTCTCCGGCTGACAGCCGGCGGGAATCTCCATCGCCTCGAAGCCGCCGCCGATGAGCGGGACGTCGACGGTGGTGCCGAAGACCGCTTCGCTGATACCGATCTCGGTGCGGTGATGAAGCTCGTCCCCGGCCCGCTCAAACCGGTCGTCGGCGGCGACCGATACCTTCACATAGACATCGCCGGCAGGAGCGTTGATCTCTCCAGCGCCGCCACGCCCGGCGAGGCGGAGCCTGGTTCCGTCCTCGATGCCGGCCGGCACCTCAACGGTAACCGAACGCTCGGTATCGATACGACCGACCCCGGCGCAATCAACACACGCAAACTCGATGAAGCGTCCAGAACCGGCACACTGAGGGCACTGTGTAACCGTGGAGATCCGGCCGAGGAACGAGTCCCTGGCCACCCGCACCGCTCCGGCACCACCGCAGTTCGGGCAGGTGGTCGCAGGATGGCCGGGCTCGGCACCGTCACCCGAGCAGCGGGGGCAGCGGGTCGCAGTGCGGAAGCTGATCGGCCGGCTCACTCCGGAGGCCGCCTCTTCGAGGGTCAACGACATCGTGACCCCGACATCGGGGCCGGGACGGGGACCGGTGCGGCGGCCCGCGAATCCGAAGCCGCCGCCAAAGAACTGCTGGAGGATGTCGTCGAGCCCACCGAACTGCGAGAACAGGTCGGCCCCGGTGAACACCTCGCCCCGGTCGTATCGAGCGCGACGGGCCGGATCGGATAGGACCTCGTAAGCCTCGGCAATCTCCCGAAATCGAACCTCGGCCGTCGGATCGTCAGGATTGGCATCCGGGTGGGTCTCGCGGGCGAGGCTGCGGAACGCTCGTTTGATCTCTTCGGACGACGCCGAGCGATCAACACCAAGGAGCTGGTAGTAGTCCCTCACCCATCGTCACCATGGTCGGTGCCCAGTATCTCCTCCAGCCCCTCGCCTACCTCCTCGACGATCCGAATCGCCCTGCGGTAATCCATCCGCATTGGCCCGATCACCGCCAGGCGTCCGCTCTGATCGGAGCCAAATGGGGCACTCACGATGGCGACATCCATCTCATCGCCGAGCTCTTCCCCGATGCGGACCGAGGTTCCTTCGGTCGACTCACTCAGCATGCGTTGTAGCTCAGCCTCGCGTTCGAGCAGCCCAAGCACCTCCTGCACCACGGCTAGGTCGGCCCACAATTCGGCGAGCTGGCTGGTGCCGCCAACGAACAGGTCGCGCCCACTTGATTGCATCTCTTGCAGCTCCTCGTGAACGGGGGCAATGATGCGGCGCACCACGTCGGGAACATCTGTCGCGGTCAGCCGCGCATCATTGCCGACCTGCGAGCGGGCCCGCCCGATGTAGACGGCCTCCACAACCCGCTCCGCTTCTGCGAGCTGCGCGTCCGACGCCTCGACCTCGAGAGAAACGATCTGTTGGGTCACTCCTCCGCTCTCGGCCACCGTCACCACCAGTACCGCGGATCCGCCGAGACGCACCAAGTGGACGGCGTGGAGCGCACCGACGGCACGCTCGGGGGCGATGACCACGGCCGGAAGGTGGGTCAGGTCGGTGAGCAGGCCTGAGGTCTCCTTGAGCAGCCGCGAAACCTCGCGGTGGACGTCGGCGAAGAACGCCTGGATTCGAGCGTGGGTCGCCACCCTGAGATGCCCGGGAGAACAATGGTCGACGTAGTACCGGTAACCGTGACGGGTCGGCACCCGTCCCGAGGAGGTGTGAGGTTGGGTGACGAAGCCGTACGACTCGAGCGTCGCCAACTCGTTGCGAATCGTGGCACTGGAGACGTCGAGGGATCCATGCGCGAGAATGGCCTGCGAGCTGACCGGAGCACCGGTTCGGATGTGCTCCTCCACCAGCGACTGCAAGATCTTGGATTTGCGGTCATCGAGCATCTGGCGGGCAATTTTAGCAGTCTCAGGGAGAGACTGACAGCGTCGCCCTTGCCACTGCATCGGTGAGCAGGGGCCGTTCGACGACGATCCGGCTTCCTTTTCTCGTGACGGTTCCCGCCTCCAGATGCCGCTGCCCCTCAGCGGCTTTCAAAAACCGCACGCCGTGCTCTCCGGCCTCGACGCCTGCGACAAGGCGCAGCCCGATGGCGACTCGCTCCCGTTCCGCGTCGGGTGCGCTGAGCTGCTCGCTGCCGGATCTGGGCCTGACCCCGGATTCGACCATGGTCAGGTAGGCGTCCAAACGCGTCACGTTGTAGGAGCGACGCCCGTCCCGATGATCGTGGGCGCCAAGCCCAAAGCCGACGAACTCACCCATCGCCCATATCGACAGGTTGTAGCGGCTGTGATGGCCGGGCTGGCACCAGTTCGAGACCTCGTAGCGGACCAACCGGACCTCGGGGGCGCGAGCCAGCAAATGCTCGTACTTGTCGGCCTGATCGTCCGGGTCCGGGGCTGGCGCACCGCCATCAATGCTCCGCGACAACGCAGTCCCACGCTCGACGGTGAGGGCGTATGCGGAAAGGTGTTCGGGCTCCAGGCTCAACGTACGGTCGACGGTTGCCTCCCAGGACGCCGCCGACTCTCCGGGTGTCCCGTAGATGAGATCGACATTCACCGTGACGAATTGGTCGGTCGCACTGCGAACCGCCGCCGCTCCCTGCTCCGGGGTGTGGCTCCTTCCCAGCGAAGCCAGCACCGCGGGATCGAAGGACTGGATCCCGAACGAGACCCTGGTAAAACCAATGTCGACGATCGCGGCGCCGTATTGCTCCGTCCAGTCCTCAGGGTTTGCCTCCAGGCTGATCTCGACACCCGTCGCCAGTCCGTGGCGATCGTCGAGCATGGTGACGATACGGCCCAGCTGCTCCGCGCTAAGGCGTGATGGGGTACCACCGCCGAAGTTGATGGCGTCGATTGGCCCAAATGCCGGCTCCATTGCGATCTCGGCGATCACCGCCTGTACGTACCGCTCGGCGGTCTCGTCCGTCCCTCCCTCTTCGACGGTCACTACCGCAAAGTCGCAATAGGGGCAGCGGCTGGCGCAGAACGGGATGTGGACATACGCCGATCGCCAATGGGCGGCGGCGTCGACCAGACCCGGAGAGTCGGGCTGCGTAGGCCTCGAGTTGAGCACGAGTCGCGAGTCACGAGTCATGAGTCACGAGTCCTCAGATGGTGGTTGGTACCCGGGTTTCGCCTCTCCCACGAAGTGGGGGAGACGCGAGCAGGTGAAACATGCGAGCGGAGGGGGCTGTGGGGGCTGACCGGATACCTGATGAGCTCAGAGGCGTTCCCAGCTTGCGACGTGCGACTTGCGACTTGCGACTTCTTATTCATCGAGACTGAGCGCGGCTACGAACGCTTCTTGCGGGACCTCGACCGTGCCCACCATCTTCATCCGCTTCTTGCCTTCTTTCTGACGCTCGAGCAGCTTGCGCTTCCTGGTGATGTCACCGCCATAGCACTTGGCGGTAACGTCCTTCCGCTTTGCTTTGATCGTCTCTCGCGAGATGATCCGCGAACCAATCGCCGCCTGCACCGGTACGTCGTAGAGCTGGCGTGGGATCAACTCCTTGAGGCGCCCGACCATCGCTTTTCCGTAAGCGTACGCCTTGTCGCGATGGACGATGGTGGAGAAGGCATCGACCGGCTGCCCGTTGAGAAGGATGCTGACCATGACCAGCTCGGAGGCCTCGTAGCCGGCTGCCTCGTAGTCGAGTGACGCGTACCCCTTGGTCCTCGACTTGAGCTGATCGAAGAAGTCGAAGACCATCTCCGCCAGCGGGAGCCGGTAGTGAATCTCCGCCCGCTCCGGTGACAGATAGATCATGTCGCCCATTCGCCCTCTTCGCTGTTGGACGAGCTCCATGACCGTCCCGACGTATTCGGTTGGGGTGATGATCATCACCTCGACGATCGGTTCCTCGATGGTGGCTAGCTCGCCGGCCGCTGGCAGGTCCTGCGGGCTGCGCACCGTGGTTTGGGTGCCGTCGGTGCGGTTGGCGAGGTAGGCGACGGACGGTGCGGTGGTGATGAGATCAAGGTCGTACTCACGCTCGAGGCGCTCTCTCACAATCTCCATGTGCAGGAGCCCGAGGAAACCAATGCGGAAGCCGAAGCCGAGAGCACCGCTGGTCTCCGGTTGATACACGAGCGACGAGTCGTTGAGGCTGAGCTTTTCCAGTGCTTCGCGTAGCCGCTCGAAGTCGTCGCCATCTGATGGAAACAAGCCGGCGAAAACCATCGGCTTTGGCTCGTCGTAGCCTGGGAGCGCCTCGTCGGTCGGCGCATTGAGGTGGGTGACGGTGTCTCCGACGCGGATCAGATCGATCTCCTTGACGCCGGTGATCAGGTATCCAACCTGGCCGGTCTCCAGGACGGGGACGGGCTCCGCCTTGGGACGACGGATTCCAACCTCGTCGGCGGTCACGTCGAGCGTGGTAGCAACAAATCGAATCGCATCGCGTGTGCTGATCGCCCCGTCGACGACGCGGATGTGGCTGACGACCCCACGGTAGGTGTCGTAGAACGAGTCGAATACGAGGGCCCGGAGCCGTGCGCTCGGGTCCCCTTTCGGCGCCGGGAGCCGGTCCACGATGGCTTCGAGCAGCTCATCGATGCCCTCGCCTGTCTTCGCCGATACCCGGAGCACCTCGTCTGCGGATCCGCCAAGCACTGCGGCGAGCTCGCCGGCAGCCGTATCGGGGTCGGCGGCGGGCAGATCGATCTTGTTCACGACCGGGATGATCTCGAGGCCCTTGTCGACGGCCAGGTAGGCGTTGGCCAGCGTCTGCGCCTCCACACCCTGGGAGGCATCCACAACCAACAACGCACCCTCGCAGGCCTCGAGGCTGCGCGACACCTCGTACGAGAAGTCGACGTGGCCCGGTGTATCGATCAGGTTCAGTTCGTAGTCGAGGCCGTCCTCAGCGCGATACGGCAGCCGGACAGCCTTCGCCTTAATCGTGACGCCCTTCTCCCGTTCCAGGTCCATGGAGTCGAGCACCTGTTCCATCGGTTCGCCGCGCCACCCTCGCCCCTCGCCCCTCGCCCCCTCCATCAGGCCGGTCTGTTCCAGGAACCGATCGGCGAGCGTCGATTTGCCGTGATCGATGTGCGCGATAATGCAGAAGTTACGGATTCGGGATTTATCCATGGCAATGATCCGCCGGAGGCGGACAGGTGCAGCAGT
>JACZST010000136.1 GCA_022574065.1 Acidobacteriota bacterium | reverse complement strand
TGGTCCAGGCCGCCCTCAAGACGGTGTTGGAGCCTATTTTCGAGGCGGATTTCCAGCCATGTTCGTATGGCTTCCGTCCTCGACGGCGGCCCAGGACGCCATCGCCGAGATTCATCTGTTTACGAGCCGTTCCTATGAGTGGATCGTGGACGCCGATATCGAGGCGTGCTTCGACAACATCGACTACCCAGCCCTGATGGGACGGGTGGGTCGACGGGTTGGAGATAAACGCGTGCTTGCGCTCATCAAGGCGTTCCTCAAAGCTGGCGTTCTCACCGAGGACGCAGTGAAGAGGGACACAAACACCGGCGCTCCCCAAGGTGGGATCCTCTGCCGCTGCTGTCGAACATCGCCCTGTCGGTGCTGGATGACCATTTCATGCAGTCCTGGGAGGCGATGGGCGACCGTGTTGGACGGGCCCGTCGGCGTCGCAACGGGTTGGCTACCTACCGAATGGTCCGCTACGCGGACGCTTGGGTGTTGATGGTGTCCGGACCCAGGCGTAATCGAGAAGACTCGTGACATTGGCGGGTTGCATCTGAGCACGCCGGAAGCTGCGGTGGTGTTCGCCGTGGATGAGAACCCCAGATCCATGCGCTGGACCGAACCGCCCCCACGTTGCCGATGCTGCCCGGCACACCAGCACGGGCCACCCACAATTACCTACGCCACGGGACGTTGGACCTGTTCGCCGCCCTTGACGTGGCCCGGGGGACGGTCATCACCGACCTGCGGGCCACACACACCACAGACGAGTTCGTCCGGTTTCTCAACAAGATCAACCGTGAAGTCCCCGAAGACCTCGACGTGTGCAACGTGGCGCCCACCGCTCGACTAAAGAGCTAGCCGACGACATCGGCGACTGGATCGAAAAATGAAACGACATCCCAGCACCATTCGTGTTGCACAATACCGGTGAAGAGATCCTCGCCTCGATCAGTCGCTACTGCGGCGTGACCCTCCAAACAACCCACATCAACCAATAATGCAGTCTTTCAACCGGACAGGACACTAGCAGGCCCTGGTCCATCGGGTGATCCAGATTCTTCCGAGATCGAGGCCTGCTCGCGCCATGGCGCGCAGACCGAGCTTCGAACCGTCGATATCGCTCCACGACTCGAGCGGCACTTCACGGGCGAGATAGGGCCCTCCCGCAGCGCCACCCTGCTTGATCAGGCGCTGGAGTAGCTCTACATCAAAGGCCCAACGGGACCTGAATGGTTTGCTCAGCGCTGCCTCAAGTGCTGCCGAACTTCGGAACACCTTTGCCCCGCATTGGGTGTCATACACCCGGACCCCAATCGCTAACGACGCAGCTGTGGCAAAGAGCCGACCGGCGTAATGGCGCAAGGGTCGGCGGTGAATCTCGCGTCCGAGCAACGCGACCCGGGCTCCGAGGCAAGCCTCGATGTCGGCCCGGTCGTGCAGTGTCTTCGCCAAGACCAGATACTCGCGCGACGGGGTCGAGAGATCTGCGTCGAGATAACCCACCATCGGCGCGCCCTGGCGAAGGGCCTCGCGCAACCCCTCCCGGACCGCTTCGCCCTTACCCCGATTGTGCTCAAGCTCTAGCAGCGCAGCCCCCGGATTGGATCCGCAGATCGAGTTCAGGACGCCCACCGTGTCGTCGGTGGAACCGTCATCGACGAACAGCACATCGAGCCCACCCTCAATCAGTTCCCCGAATCCCGCTGGGTCGATACGTCGTTCCTCGTTGTAGCAAGGGACAACAACGGTGCCGAGCTCAGCGTCGGTCAAGACCCGTGCCTGCTGCACACGGCCCAGTAGCTGAGGCCGGGCACGACCCACCCGCGCCGACCCATCGCTAGGGAAACTCGGGCCTCGGTGCTCAAGAAGCAGTCCATCGCGCGCGTCAGAAATGGACCGCCGCTCCAACCGCCGACGCCAACCGATGCTTGCTTCGATCGTCGAACCCGGTCGACGACAAGACCAGCCGCGCGTAGCACCAGCAGGGAGTGGAACAAACCCCCCTCGGCGAGCACTGTGAGGCCGGACTCCTCGAGGACCCCTCGACACGCAGTCGGCGAGTAGCGGCGAAAGTGATGCAGAGCGCGGTCGTGATCGCCGAAGAGCGCCTGGTAGGCAGGGACGGTCACGATCGCGAAGCCGTCTGGAGCGAGAAGGTCCTGGACGATAGAGCTGACGAATCCCACGTCGTCCTCCACATGCTCGATCACGTCGAGCATCAAGATGCGATCGAAGGAACCATTCGGACGCTCGGCACCGAATCCGATGTTGGGGGCTACATCCTCCGCCGCTTCCAACATTGCGATGTCGTCGTCGCTGTAGTTGACATCCCAGCACTCAGCCGAGGCCGCGGCGCCCGCATGAGCCAGGACCTGGTGGGCTAGCCAGGCGTCCCCCGATCCGACATCGAGCCACCGGCTGCCGCCCGAGAGCAGGCGCATCTGGCGCAGCAGCCGCACAATGAAGCCAGCCCTCGCTGTCTCCCAGGGGTGGCGGAGGCCATACGTGTTTTGCCGTTCGACGAGATCCAAGTCTACCAGTATGACCCATTGGAGACTGCGCGCCAATGTGGGAACTGGGTTTACATCGAGTTGAAACGCGGAACCACCAATTGTGGCCTAGTCGGGGCCGTCTGGCGCAGCGGTACACATGACAAATCGAGCCGCCCGGTACATCTCCTCTGTCTCACACTCGCCGCCCCCGACGATAACCGAGACAACCTCATTCCGCGGCACTGGCGCAAGGTGAAGGAATTTCACATCCGGGTCGTAGGCACAATCGATGCACGCAGAACCGTCAGCGACAAGGAGTATGTCAAGCAGGTTCCCGAGGACCCGATCGTCATCAGTTCCTGTCAGGTCAGATGGCGGCCCAGCAACCATGTGCGGGCCGATTGAACCTGTATCGGAAACCAGATATTGAGTGAATGCCTCAACCTCGTGAACGATGTCGAGATGAGTCCGGTCGGCGGTTGACCCGCGAGGCGACTCGAACCACCGCGAAGTCTCGAGCAGGGAGGCCGACAGATTCGTAACCAGCAGCAGCCCGAGTACGACAGAAAACGTCCGGCCAGCCATCTTGGTGGTGACGGCCCCTCGGGCAAACCCGAGCGCCAATGCGGCCACACCAAGTGGGGCGAGCGTCCAAAACCACATCAGAACGAAGTAGCTCTGCGAGGACCAGAAAAGGACCCACAGCAACAGCCCACCGCCAATGATCGCCCCGACAGACCCGATCCATAGCACCGCTAGGGCGCGTTCGTCAGGCTGTTTCGCACGACGTACCTGGGCAACCGCTGTCCACACGGCCGCCACCCCTACGAGGGCAAGAAATCCGAGCGCCACATTCGTCCCCAGAAACCAATCGGAGAACGATCGGGCGAGGCCCGGGGCGACCCCCACACTCGCCTCACCCATCCAGTGCTGCCTGTTGGAGTGAAAAGGCACAAGACCGATCAATGCAGCGGGGAACGTCGGCTCCGCGTAGAATGGCACTACAATGTCGCGGCCGATCGCATTCAACGCCTCGATGTAACGCTGAGCCTCGCCAGCATTCCGGAGCCAGATGAAGTTCGGAAGCGCACCCACGCTCCAAGCGACCACAAAGGGCGATAGCAGCTTCGTGACCGGCTGGAGACCTGACCGCGGCCAGCCCGACCTCACCACCAGCATCAAGCCAACCACCGGGAGCAGCATCATGAAGGGGGGAACGACTGCGGCAGCCACCGCCAAGACCAAACCTCCGCACGCGAGCTCGAGTCGATTGACTGAGGGCGCCGTGACGGCCCGTCCAAGCACACCTGCGCCCAGCAGAAGGAACCACGCGAAAAAGGTTCGTGACATGTAGCCCTCGGCGAATAGCGAAACGATCGCACCGCTCGCAACAGTCAGGGACACGACGGCATCGCGTCGCCAACCTTGCACCCCTGCCGATGTGCTTAGCCGCCATGAGACCGGTATCAGAAGCGCCAAGAAGACAAGCCGATAGATCACTACCGCGGCATTCGGCGTCGCGCTCCACCCAGCTACCAGCGCACGCGCGCTTTGGTCCAGAAGTCTGAAACCGTTGCCGAAGTCGAGGTTCGCGTCAAAGGCGCTGTTGTTCCAGAAGACCTGCGCCAGTCGAAATGTGTCGACAACGTCGGTCTGGAGGAACCCGACGCTGAATCCCCCCGACAAGATCAATGGGTAAGCGATGACTGCCGTCAGCGCCATGCCCAGCGCCATAAGCCGCGTCGGCTGTGGCCATGAAGGTCGGCGTCGCTGGAAAGCCCGCCGTGCTGGATGAATCGACGCGAGCAACATCGGCGACAAAAGTAGGGACGCTTGTCGCACTGACAGCACGTAATTCAAGGTGCCGACAGCCAAGAGAGCCACCGACAGACCGAGGATCGTTGCCGTCAACCAATCGATCGGCGCATCTGCCCACCGGATCAAGATACGTTCTGCGCCGCGTCCGATGATGGCCGAGCCCACAAGGATCGCTACCGCAAAAGCGAGGAGGGGAAGGAAACGCGAGATTGCGCCAAGCAGGGCTCGAACCACGGCTCCTCTTTCGATTACTACCCCGATCTGCTGACCGCTGTCGTCGACGAGCACTGAGTGGTCGACAGCCAACTGGCCAAGTGTGGCAAGCTCGACACCCGATACGGGCGATGCGAATCGGATCCGCTGCTGCTGCCACATAAATCGAGTGGCAGCGACATCGTAGGACGACGCGTTGATCGCGACCGCCCGTTCGGTCACGATCTCGCTCTCAAGCAACAGTGTGGTGACAGGTCCGTCATTGACGCTGATCGCTACCTCCCCCGCTTGTGGGCCCGTTACGAAACGAAGGCCGACTGACGAGTACGAACCGCTCATGACGATCCATGAGCCTGATTCGTTGGCAGACAGCCGGCTCGGATCAGCTGCTGATACGTCGAAGCCGTCCGAGCTTGCGCCAGCGAGGAGCGTCGCTGCGGGGATGTTTCGCGGACCAGTGAAAATGACGGAACCATCAGCGGTGAGCTCCACCCGAATAGTCATCGACTGGGGCGGACCCGTTGGCCCCGGGACCGCATCGAGCAGGATCGGTGGCTGGTCTTTCACCTGGAACCCAACCGCATGCACAGGGGTGAACGAGACGAGCAGCGCTCCGAAGAGGAGTACGGAGAATGTGAGTCTCACTACGCCACGCACGCGTCGCACTTTCAGATTCATGTGGCCTGGGCCTCTTGGCCAACCGTGCCAGATCGAGTGGCAGACGTCCATGACGAGATCACGGCAACGATGCCCTGACTAGGGGCGACTGAACACCTGCACTGCCCCACATCTACGCCCTTCTTGGAGACAAGTCGACAGCGTGGTCATCAGGTTGTGGCCGATCAGGGCGCCTAGGGCCCGAAGCAGCGCTGGCCAGGGCATGTAGCAGGGCGTTTCGGAGGGCAGACCGCGCCAGCTTGATACCGGTGTCAAATCTCAGTCTCCTCAGCCTCCGTCAACTGTTCCGCGCTCCACTCTCATCGAAGTAGCCGTCGAGCCATTTCTCCTTGCGGGGTGACGGGAATCCCAAGAAAAGCAGATCCGCGCCAGATTCACGGATCGCCCGTGCGATTGACCTAGCCTC
>JACZST010000135.1 GCA_022574065.1 Acidobacteriota bacterium | reverse complement strand
GGGAGGTCTTTGTCGAGGCCGCGCCCGACGGTGGGGCTGTGGTCGGCTTCAAGATCCCCGTCGCCGGCGGCTGAGAGCGCGCACCGATACAGTAGATCAGTAGATCAGTAGATCAGTAGATCAGTAGATCAGTAGATCAGTAGATCAGTGTCTGCCTTCGCTACTGCTCTACTTCGCTACTGCTCTACTTGGCTGCGGGCTTCTCAGCCTCTTCTCATGCCCCGCTCAGGCTGGCGTCATGCTGGTCACCGATACTGGCATGAGCACATTGAGAGGAGTGCGAAATGAAAAAAACGCTGACCGCTGTGATCGCGGCGGGCGTACTCGTGGCCGGGGCATTTGTCGCCACGGCCATTACCGGCAACCAGGTGTCGGCACAGGAGGCTCCCTCCGACGATTCAGCCGTGGAGCGAGCCGACCACCCCGGCCGCGGAGAGATCCTTGATGAGGTGCTGTCCGGCCTCGTCGCCGACGGGGTCATCGATCAAGGCCAGGCCGACGCGGTTGCTGCCGCCCTACAAGCCAAGGCGGATGAGCTCCGTGAGCAGAGAGAGCAGTGGCGCGAGGAGAACCCGGGACGATTCGAGCGCGGATTCAGACGCGGGTTCCGTTTGGGTGGCCTGCTCGAGGACGGTGTCATCGACGCCGACGAGATCGCTGCGCTTCCCGACGGTCACCCGCTGAAGGATCCCAATGGTCCTGCGGCAGAGTATCTCGATGACGGTCAGTTGACCGCCGATGAGCTGTCCCAGCTCCGCGAGGAACTGCACCAGCAACGCCAAGCCGACAAGGATGAGACGGAGTCCGGTACGGCCGCGCCCACGGGTGTCGGCATCTAGCGATTACCAACCAGCAGCTAGCGACCCTCGGGGTCCCGCGGTCCTTCCCGCCGCGGGGCCCTTCCGCGTCCCAGATCGTCCTTCAGGTTCTCCCGCTCGATCCAGCGTTTGACCCACCAGTCGGGATCTCGGTCCAGGTTCGGGATCGCCTCCCTGATACGGCGCTCCACGAGCGGCTCTTCCATACCAACAAGGTTACCGGCTGACGCGTTTTTCCAAGCGGTGGAAGGCTTACGGAGAGTCCGAGGTGCCGTCGCCAGGCCGGGGAAGGTAATCACGGCATTCGCGCAAGACCCATCTCGGAATCGTTTCGCCGTGTTCGATCGAAGCCACCGCCCTGCGGCACAGTGGAGGGATCGCAGCCGGAACGCCCAGGTCTCCGTCCCCTTCCTCATCGCCTTCACTCGGGTTTTCGGGCGGGGGCAGCGTGGAGTCGGACGGTCGGTCCGAACCGTCCGACTGCGGCGGGTCGTCGCGCGCCGGCTGGTCCGAGACCGGTGTGTCCTCCACCTCCACGTCCACGATGCGGTCCCTGGCCCGGTTGAGTCGATCAACCAGAACCGCATCGTTGTCCGCCACGTCGGCGACGGCATCTTCTGCCCGCCGTAGCTGGTCGGTGATCGCGTCTTGGTTGGCCCGCCGATCGATCAGACTCTCCAATTCCTCGATGCGATGGTCCGCTGGAACGGTGGGGTCAACCCAGGTCCGCGCCCACTCGGTCACCTGTTTCACCGGGAACAACGGCTCGCCGTGGACCGCAGTCTCCGCGGCGAGGGCACCCGCCGCGGTGAGCACGACAAGAGCGACGATGGCCAGGATCAGGGTCGGTCTGCGCCGTCTCCGCATATGGCGCACCGGGATCGGGGAAGGAGACTTCAGCTCGGCCTTGATGGCGGCGCGGTGCCTTGTCGCGGTTTCCGGGGTGATCTCTATGTGCAGATCAGCCAGGCGATCTCTGATGTCAACGCTCATCAAGCACCTCGCGCTCTACTGATACCGACGTCGCAACATGCTCAGATTCGACGCCCTCGAGCAACTGGCGAAGCCGGCGCTCGGCGCGGGCCGTGGCTGCATACACCGCCGTTCGGTTGGTTCCAATGGCCTTGGCCACCTGTGTTCCCGACAGACCGACGACGTGACGGAGGACGAGCAGGCTGCGCTGTCGCTCGGATAGGGCCAAGAGCGCTGCTTGTAGTGCGGGGTCGGGGAGGTCGATCTCGTCGCGGTACCCCGCGTCGGGGACCTGATCGGTGACGATTTCCGGCCGCCGTTCCCGTCGGCGGATCTCGTCGAGGCAGGAGTAGCGAACACTGCGATAGAGCCAGGCGCGCAGCGATCGGCCGTCACCGCGCAGGTTCGGGGCCGCTCTGGCCAGTTCCAGGAAGGCTTGCTGCACCGTGTCCTCCGCCGCTAGGCGGTCTCGCAGCATCCCGTTTGCATAGGAGGCCAGGCTGTTGGCTGTCAGGGCATAGACGGCCGAGAATGCCTCTTCGGAGCGGCTGCGGACACCGTCCACATACTCGTCCAAGGCATCCCTGGCTCTGGTCACGCAGCCGACCCTATCGGCGACCTGCCGGTTGGCTCACTCGGGATGGCTCTGGTTCCACAGCAGCCGGTGACATATGTGCCACCAGCCACGACGGTGGTCGTCGATCCGGACGCCGTCGTGCTCTTCGACCCATTGCCTGCATCGCTCCCAGAGAGTGCGGTGCCAGTGGTCGTGTGGCCTGCAGTCGACGGTCCGATCGACTGGCTCATCACAGCGGTGTCGCCGTTCCCGGTCCGTCGGTCGATCCGTGACGCGGTCGTTCGGGCGACCTTCTGGGTTGTCTGTGGGTCGATCCGTGACGCCGTCCTTGGGATCATCCGTGGGCCTCGGCCGGTCGGTCGGGCGGTCTGTCGGCCGGTCCGTGTGTCGATCTCCCGGGCGGTCAAAGGGTCCATCGGGAACCTCATCGGAAGCCTGGTCCTTGATCGTGACGGGTTGGTCAGTGGCCGCCCCCAGTTGGGCAGATGCGACGGTCGACCCGGCGAGGGCAAACGCCAGCGTTGCCGTCACCAAGATCACGCTTCTGGCCCTGTAGCGTCTCATCGGTACTCCTCCTAAGTCGCTGTAGACCTAGAGACGCCGGACCGGATCATTATTCGACGGTCTACCTGACGGCAGCGCTTCGGAACTTTGTATTCCGTATCACGGAGTACGTAATACGTACTACGGAAGGGGGGCAACGCCCCCCTTCCCAAGATTGATCCACGTCGTCTTGACGTTTGTGTATTTGTCCAGTGCGTACAACGACTTGTCCTTGCCGCCGAAGCCAGAGCCTTTCACTCCGCCGAACGGCGCGGTGATATCGGATTGATCGAAGCAGTTGACCCAAACCGTGCCGACGCGAATAGCCCGGGCGAGGCGGTGGGCTCGGGCCAGGTCGGATGTCCAGACAGCCGCAGACAGTCCGTAGGAGCTGTCGTTTGCGATCCGGACCGCGTCGTCCTCGTCCACAAACGGGATGATGGTCAAGACGGGGCCAAAGATCTCCTCGCGGGCGATCGTCATGTCGTTGTCGACATCGGCGAAGACCGTCGGTTCCAGGAAGTAGCCACCGGTATCGGTGAGTGTCCGTTCCCCGCCGGTGACCAGTCGCGCTCCCTCTGAAGCTCCGAGCTCTATGTAGCGCTGGACCCGTTCCAACTGGGTCGCGTCGATGATGGGGCCGGCCCTGGTCCCAGGGTCGAGTGGATCCCCTGGCGCCCACGACTCGGCGACCTTGGCGACCTTGTCCACCACCTCGTCATAGATCGACTGCTCCACCAGCATCCGCGATCCTGCAATGCACGTCTCGCCGGTGTTCCAGAAGATCGAAATGCCGACCGCGTTCATCGCATAACCGGTGTCGGGTGCGTCGGCGAAGACGAGGTTTGGTGTCTTGCCTCCGGTCTCGGCCGACACCCGCTTCATGTTCGAATCCGCCGAGTACCGCAAGAAGTGCCTCGCCACCTCCCCGGACCCGGTGAATGTGATGGCATCGACGTCCCGATGGAGGCCGAGTGCCCGACCTGCGGTCTCCCCGAAGCCCGGTACAACGTTGAGGATCCCGTCGGGAATGCCGGCCTCGATCGCAAGCTCAGCGATTCGTAGCGCCGATAGTGGTGACTGCTCCGCAGGCTTCAGCACAACCGAGTTGCCCGCCATGAGGGCCGGGGCGAGCTTCCATGCGTTGATCATCAATGGGAAGTTCCATGGGGTGACCGCACCGACGACCCCTACCGGTTCTCGAGTGATCAACCCGAGGGCGTCCCTACCGGTTGGTGCGATCTCGTCATACAGCTTGTCGGCCGCCTCCCCGTACCAGCGATACGTCAGCTCGGCCTGGCCCACGTCGACGGCTCGGCTATACCGGACCGGCTTGCCGATATCGAGGGTCTCCAGCAGCTGCAGCTGTTCAGCGTTGGCCTCGATGAGGTCGGCGAGCCGGATCAGCGCCCTGCCCCGCTCCCTTGGTGACAGATCCGCCCACCGCCCGTCCTCGAAGGCGGCACGGGCGGATTGCACCGCTCGGTCGATGTCTTCGTCGTTGCCGGAGGCGACTTCGGCGATGAGCTCGCCGGTTGCGGGGTTGATGTCGGGATAGGTGGCTGCGGTGTCGACCGGCTCCCCGTCGATGAAGGCGCGTACTGGAGGCTTGATTGCCTCTGCGGCGGCGCGCCACTCCTCGAGGGTTTTCACGCGCTCGCCTCGTCCTCGGGAATTCGGGTCCACTGCAGCCATTGCACGAAGACCCTCCCCCCGTCGGTGTCGGTCGGTGGCGTCGTCAACTCGAGATCGAGGCCGTTGTCGGTTTGGATCCAATCGATGTGTCGTCGCTCGCTTGTGCCCACCCAATTTGGGAGCAGGCTGATCTCGACGTGATGGATGACGTCGCCGCCATCGATCGAGTACGACCCGGCGTAGATCAGAAAGCCGGCTGCGGCCGCCGCCCGCATCAAGGGTGGGGCAGCGCTCAGGGTTCGGGTCGGAACATCGGGACGGTCGGTCGCCATCAGGGCCGCCCACATCCTGCCGTCGTCGGTGTAGGTGAGGAGGCCGGTCGCTTTGCCACCCCACGGTCGGCGGGTGCGGTCACCCATGGTCATCGTCCAGTCGACGAGCCTCCACGAGCCGACAAGGTCGGCAGCCGCCGCGGGTGGTTCCTGATCGGTCAAGCTTGGTCACCTGCCTGGCGACCAAACAACCGGCTCAGGCGGCGGCGAGTCACGCCCCGTTCTGCGGCTTTCTGGGCCTCTTTCTCCCGCATCCGTGCCTCGTACTGTTCCGGGCTCTCGAACGTCTCCGACTCGATGAGGTCGTGGTGAATCACATAGGTCTGGGCGAGCGAGGTGATCGTTGCTGCCACCGGTAATGCAAGCACGGCACCGAGGCCTCCGAGCAGGCTTGCCCCGACGATGGCGGAACCGAAGGCAACCGCAGGGTGCAGCTCCATGGTGTTTGCGGTGACCTTTGGCGAGATCAGATAGTTCTCCACCTGCTGGTACGCCGTGATCGCGATCAACACCCACAATGCGTCCACTGGGTCGCCGCTGACCAGCGCGATCACCACAGGAACCACGCCGGCGATGTAGGTGCCGACCGTGGGGATGAACTGTGACACCACGCCGACCCACAACGACAGCGCCAGCGGGTACGGGAGGCCGATCAGCAGGAACACGACGAAGTGAAACGCCGCGGAGAAACCGGCAAGCACCCCGCGCGAGTACACCCATCC
>JACZST010000134.1 GCA_022574065.1 Acidobacteriota bacterium | reverse complement strand
GAATCCGTGGGGCCACATCTGTATGGGGCTGACCTCGCCTTCCAGCAGGGCTCGATGCTCGGCAAGCACACCGTTGACGACGAGAAGAGTGTCGTAGAAGGCCGCGGCAGCTTTTGCATCGTACGGGCGTGGCTCGTCGTTCTCGAACTTCCCCCGTTCGTATTCACCTTCGAGGCCAAGCTCGGTCGCGGCATCGATCAGGGCGTCGCCCAGCTCGGTCGCGGTGAGACCGGCGTCCATCGGCCATGTCCACCGTTGTCCGCCTGCGGATGCGAGCACCACCTCGTGGGTGTAGTGATCCATGCGAACCGTCGCTGTCGATCCGTCGGGCAACGGGACCGGGGAGGTGGTGAGCCCGTCCGGTTGTACCGTCAATGCGATGTGCCACCACTTGTCATGTGGCGTTATGAACGCCCGCGGCAGGGCCGCTACCGCGTTCGAATAGACCTGCAGCGTTGCGTGGGTATCTTCCCAGTCCTCCGGCATCGGGGGAAGAGCAGCCATCTCCGGACCTCCTCGGTGTCTCCCACGGGTCAATGCCGGTCGGAGGGGATTCATTCCCTACGCGATTGTCTCGTTCGCAAACGACAGCGCCACGGGAGAGGCGCGAGCGGAGGAGGCTCTTGGGAGCTCGGCGACCTCGTGGGAGAGACAAACATGGTTAGTCGGGCGAAGCGGGCCCGGAGACGTGGCTCCAACCGAACCGGCCCTTGATGCACAGGTTGCCTGCGGTGACCTCGTGGTCGAACGGGGAGGTCACCTTGACGATCTCGTTGTCCTGGACGTGCACGTCGAGGTTGCAGCCAACCCCGCAGTAGGCACAGATGGTTCGGGTAACGGTCTGCAACTCTTCGTCCCAGGTTCCGGCCTGGCGCATGTCGTACTCGGTGGTGACGATGAGGGCACCGGTCGGGCAGACGGCCACGCAGTTGCCGCAAAAGACGCACGCCGAATCAGGCAGGGCCACCCCGAACTCCGTTGAGATGACTGCCCCGAAACCGCGGTCGGTAACGGAGATCGCATAGGTGTGCTGGGCGTCGTCGCCGCACGCCGCCACGCACCGATAACACAGCACACATTTGGACAGGTCCTGGACGTAGAGGCCGTTGTCGATGTTCACCGGGAGCTGCACCTGGGCACGGACTTCGCCGAACCGCTCCGGGGCGGCGCCGTACTCCTCGGCGAGCTCGAGCAACTCGGGAGCCAGCGATAGGTCGACGGAGGAAGCGAGCAACTCGAGCACCATGCGCCGGGCGCGGTCCACCCTTGGCGACCGGGTCTTGATCACCATCCCCTCTTCAACCTGTCGCGAACAGCCGGGGGCAAGCACCCTGGCGCCTTCGACCTCAACGACACACAATCGACACGCGCTCGCCGCGGTAAGGGTCTCCAGGTAGCACAGCGTGGGCACCTCGGTTCCCTGTTTGGCGGCCGCCTCCAGAATCGTTGCATCCACCGGCGCCTGCACGTCGACCCCATCGATCGTGATCATCACGGTGTCAGTCACTGCGACCCCCGATCAGCTGAAGGTCCAAAGCGGACTGGACGGCTTCGGCCGCCAGCTGTCCGAGGCCACAGATCGAGGCATCCCTGAGCACTGCGGCGAGATCATCGAGTGTCTCCCGCTCCGCACCGCCGTTGCCAAGCCGCTCCAGGGCCTCGACCTGGCGGATGGTCCCAACCCGGCACGGCACACACTTGCCGCAAGACTCGTCGCGGAAGAATCGGGCGATGCGGTCGACGATCACCTCCATGTCGGTCGCGGTATCGAAGACGACGATGGCGCCGGACCCGAGCGGCGGTTCCGTTCCGTGGTCGAGGGTGACTTCGAGATCGTCGGGGAGCAGGAACTTGCCGGCGGCACCACCGACCAGCACCGCCTGGACGTCAGAGGTGGGTCCACCGGCAGCCTCGATGAGGGCGGCAACCGACACCCCTAACGGCGCCTCGTACAGGCCGGGGTTGTTGATAGCGCCCGATATGGGGAACAGCTTGCTGTTCCCGTCCTTGTCCATGGTGATGGCGACGGCGCCTACCAGGGTTTCGACGTTGTTGACCACCGTTGGCAAACCGAAAAGACCCTCCTGGGTCGGGAACGGAGGTTTGTCTCGCGGCTCGCCGCGAAGACCCTCGATCGAGTTGAACAGCGAGGTCTCCTCGCCGCAGATGTAGGCGCCGGCGCCCCTCCTCACCTCGACGTCGAAGGCGAACCCACCGTCTGCGACGTCTTCACCGAGTAGACCGGCCGCCCTGGCCGCCTCGATGGCATCGATCATGCGTCGTTCGGCAAGGGCGTATTCGCCACGCACGTAGAGGAACCCACGCTCGGCACCGGTGACGTAGGCGGCGAGGGTCATGCCCTCGATCACGGCGAACGGGTCCGCCTCCATCAACACCCGATCCTTGAAGGTTCCCGGCTCCGACTCGTCGGCGTTGCAAACAACGATCTTGTCCCCTTGCGCCTGGGCAACGGCTCGCCACTTGGCTGCCGCAGGAAAGGAGGCGCCACCGCGGCCGCGCAACCGGGCCGCCTCGATACGATCAAGGACGGCGTCTGCTCCTTCATCCAGGGCCCGGCTCAGCGCCTGGTAACCGCCGGCCCCTCGATAGTCGTCGAGGCTCTCCGGGTCGACGGACCCGACCCTGGCCAGCAGAACCGCCTCGCCGATCACACCGATATGGGTGTCCACCGAGGTCGGTTCGCCTTCGAGAACGCTCTGCGGTGAGGCGGGGGCGATCTCGGTGCGCCGGAACCCTGGCTGCTGGATGAAGGCGACCGGTGCTTTTTCGCACCGTCCCAGGCAGGGGGTTCGTTCGACCTCGATGCCGTCGAGCCCGGCGATCAGTTGGTCGGCGTAGGGACCGCACACGATGTCGTCGCACACCCTGACCACCTCGACCCGCTCCTCGAAGCTGAACTGGTCGTAGAAGGTGGCGACGCCGTACCCTTCAGCCGGGGGCACGGTGAGCCGCTCACAGGCGTAGCCGAGTCCGCCCTCGCTGATCCATCCCACCGCGTCGTTGAGGGCGTGCAGCGCCGGGAGCAACAGATCGCGCCGGGTGGCGGCGCTGCGGCCACCGATCGCTGTTCGCCCGGGCGTCCCGTCGGTCTCGGCGAAGCCATGGTCTGCGAGCACACGGTCAATGGCGACGCGTTCTCGGTCGGAGGGCGGAGTGGTGACGTTTCTGAGATCCACCTAGCCCTCCAGCTCGATTCGCACCGCCGTCGCCTTGAACTCGGCCGTCCCCGATTTCGGATCCCATTTATCGAGGGTCAGCACGTTGACGTCGACCTCGTCCGGGTAATGCAACGTCATGAACGCAAGACCGTCACGCAGCCCGGTCTCGACGGCAACCGGCGCCACAACGCTCCCACGGCGCGAGGTGACCCTGGCCAGATCCCCATCGCTGAGGTCGAGGTGCTCGGCATCCTCCGGTGAGATGTCGATCGTCGCACCCTTGCGCCGAGGTGCACGGGACCGGCCGGATTGGACCCCGGTGTTGAACGAATCGAGGTGGCGCCCGGTGGTGAGGCGGATCGGATACTCGTCGGTGAGCTCATCGATGGGTGGTCGCCATTCGACCACGGTGAACGGCGCCGCCGGCCCACCGCTTGGCTCCTCCCACAGCCGGGCGTGCAGGAACTTTGAGCCGGGGTGGCTCTCGTCTGGGCACGGCCACTGCAGGCCGCCGAGGGCCTCGAGCCGCTCGTAGCTCATCCCGGCGTGCCACGACGACAGCGACCGCAGCTCGTCCCACACCTCCTCTGCCGTCGTTGCTGGCCAGTCGTGGCCGAGACGGTTGGCCATCGCAACGAGGATGTCTATGTCGTCGCGGGCCTCACCCGGAGGAGCGACCGCCATGCGCACCCGCTGCACCCGTCGCTCGCTCGAGGTGACCGTGCCCTCCGACTCCGCCCAGCCGACCGCCGCCGGGAACACCACGTCCGCCAGCTCGGTGGTGGCCGTCATCACGATGTCCTGTACCACCAGGCAGTCAAGCGACTCGAGGGCGTGTCGCGCCTTGGCGCCGTCTGCCTCCGATTGCGCCGGGTTCTCCCCGATGATGTACAGGGTGCGCAGGTCGCCCCCTTCGATGGCGTCGAACATCTGGGCGAGGTGCCAGCCGGGTTCGGCGCGGAGCTCGACCCCCCATGTGGCTTCGAACCTGGCGCGGCCGACGTCGTCGGCGACATCCTGGCCTCCCGGCAGTTTGTTGGGCAGCGCACCCATGTCGCCGCCTCCCTGCACGTTGTTCTGGCCTCGCAGCGGCACCAGACCCGACCCGTACCGGCCGACGTGTCCGGTGAGGAGGGCCAGGTTGATCAGAGCAAAGACATTGTCGGCCGCGGTGTAGTGCTCGGTGATGCCGAGGGTCCACAGCAACTGGGCGGTCTCGGCTTTGGCGTAGGCGTGGGCGAGGTCTTGGATCGCCGATGCCGGCACACCGGTAACCCGCTCCCCTTCTTGCAGCGTCCACGGCTCGACTGAGGCCCGGTACTCGTCGAATCCGGTGGTGGCATGTGCGATGAATGCTTCGTTGTGGAGGCCTTGGGCGATGATCTCGCGTGCGATGGTGTTGGCCAGCGCGATGTCGCTGCCGACGTCGATGCCGAGCCAGTGATCCGCCCAGGCCGTCGACGAGGTGCGTCTGGGGTCGATGGCGTACATGGTGGCGCCGTTGTCGATTCCCTTGAGCAGGTGATGGAAGAAGATCGGATGGGCCTCGCGCGCGTTCGATCCCCACAGGACGATGAGGTCCGTGGTTTCGATCTCTTCGTAGGAGCTGGTTCCGCCCCCTGCTCCGAACACTGCCGTCAGACCGACGACGCTGGGTGCGTGTCAGGTACGGTTGCAGCTGTCGATGTTGTTCGACCCGATGACGGCCCGGGTGAACTTCTGTGCCATGAAGTTCAGCTCGTTGGTCGTCTTCGAGCACGAGAACATGCCGAATGCCGTCGGCCCGTGTTGGTCGATGGCAGTTTGGAACCCCGCAGCAGCGCGGTCGAGGGCCTCGTCCCAGGTGGCAGGCCGAAGTGCTCCGTTGTCGCGAACATAGGGCTGGGTCAGACGTGCTGAATCCAAGTCATCACCTCCCTTCGGGCCCGATGCTAGGAGTCCTTGGCGGCGGAGGCTTTGCACAAACGCGCCGGCTCCTCAATGCCCTTGAGTGTCGCTTCACCGCCCATTCGAAGACGAAGGCCTTGCCCAGTCCGCGACTTGCGACTTGCGACTCGCGACTCGCGACTCAACGGTTGTCGTTGATCATCGTCATCCGGTAGGTGACGCCACCCGGCCCCACGGTCTCCACCTTCACCGGCATCCCCGGCTTGTCCATCGCAAACCAGTACGTGTCTGAGGTCGGCCCATCGGTGACCGTGTAGCGCTTGCACTGGAGCGCACCCATGGGTGTATCCAGGACCTCCGACGCGATCTCGGTCTGTTCGGCGGAGAACGAGGCGTGGGCCTGGAACTCCTTCCAGCGGGTCCGCAATTGTTCAGGCGGGTTCATCGGATCACCCTCCATCGTCAGCGACTCGGTTTCGTGGTCGGCCCCCTCATCGGATCGGCGTCGGGGGGCTCGACGAGCAGCCCGATGGTTCGTCCCGCCGGACA